>JAXDKX010000328.1:0-5517 GCA_034666905.1 Chloroflexota bacterium
GGCGCCGGCGCCATCACCAGCATCACCGAGTAGCGAGATGGCAAAGCAGCGGATCCGAATCCGTCTCAAGGCCTACGACCACCGACTGCTCGATCAGTCGGCGGCACAGATCGTCGAGACCGCCCAGCGAACGGGTGCCGACATCGTCGGCCCCGTGCCGCTGCCGACCCGTATCGAGAAGTTCACCGTCCTGCGCTCACCGTTCATCGACAAGGACAGCAGGGAGCAGTTCGAGATCCGCACCCACAAGCGGCTCGTCGACATCCTGGATCCCTCGTCGAAGACCGTGGACGCCCTGATGCGACTCAGCCTCCCGGCTGGCGTCGACATCGAAATCAAGATGTGATGAACCACCACACGTTCTCCCGACCCATGGCGGCGTTGTCGCCTGCGCGCGCGAGCTCACGCACGTTGAAGTGCGCTCGCTCGCGTGCTCGGCTCCGCCTTGCCCTGGGCGCGGCTGAGCGGCGATGCGGGAAGTCAGCAATGAGTATCGGACTGATCGGCCGGAAGGTCGGCATGACGCAGGTCTTCCAGGACGACGGCACGATGGTCGCCGTCTCGGTCGTCGCCATCCAGCCGAACACGGTGACGCGCCTGCGGACGCCCGCACGCGACGGCTACACTGCCGTCCAGCTCGGCACGGAAGTCAGCACGAAGCTGTCGAAGCCGGAAGCGGGCCAGCTCAAGGATCTGCCCAAGGTCAAGACGATCCGCGAGTTCCGGGTCGACGACGTCGATGCCTACGAAGTCGGCCAGGCCGTCAACCTGGGCGACCTCTTCTCGGCCGGCGACGAGGTCGACGTGACCGGCGTGTCGAAGGGCAAGGGGACGGCCGGCGTCATCAAGCGCCACAACTTCAAGCGCGGCCCCAAGACCCACGGCTCCGACCATCACCGCGCGCCGGGCTCGATCGGTCCGGGCACGACGCCGGGACGCGTCTATCGCGGGCTGCGCATGGCCGGCCACATGGGCGACGAGCAGATCACCGTCAAGAAGCTGCGCGTCGTGCGCACCGATCCCGAACGCAACCTGCTGCTGGTCAAGGGGACGGTCCCCGGGGCCCGCGGCGCGTTGATCCTCGTGAAGAAGGCCTGACCGAATGCCGAAGATCGACGTCTATGACAGGACCGGCAAATCGGTCGGCAGCGTGGAGCTCAGCGATGTGCTCTTTGCCGCCCCGGTCAATGCGGCCGTCCTGCACCAGGTCGTGACCGCCCAGCTCGCCGGCCGGCGAACCGGCACCCACGACACCAAGACCCGCGGCGAGGTTCGCGGCGGCGGCAAGAAGCCGTACCGCCAGAAGGGGACCGGCCGCGCCCGCCAGGGCTCGACCAGCGCCCCGCACTACCGCGGCGGCGGAGCGGTCTTCGGGCCTCATCCGCGCTCGTACGAGCAGCGGCTGCCGCGCAAGATGAAGCGCCTCGCCCTCCGCGGTGCGTTGACCGCCAAGCTCGGCGACGAGGCGATCCGGATCATCGACACCTTCGGGCTCGAGCAGATCCGGACCCGCGATCTGGCCGGCGTCCTGCGCGCCCTCGAGCTGACCGGACGCATCCTCGTGGTGGCTCCGGGCCGCGACGAGACCCTCGAGCTGTCGGCCCGGAACCTGCCGTCTGTCGAGATCATCCTGGCCGACTCGCTCAACGTGGTCGACCTGCTCAATGCGGATACCGTCCTGATCGAGCAGCCCTCGCTGGCCCGCATGCAGGAGGTCTACGCATGAGCGTGCTGACGGCCCCCGAGATCATCCTGCGCCCGGTGATCAGCGAGAAGTCGATCGATGAATCCGGCCGCGGCAAGTACACGTTCGCGGTCAACGATCGGGCCAACAAGATCCAGATCAAGGCCGCGATCGAGGAGCTCTACAAGAAGGAGAACGTAACCGTCATCTCGGTCAACGTCCTCACGACGAAGGCCAAGGAGAAGCGCCGGGGCAATCGCCGCGGCCAGACCATCGGCCACACCACGCCGTGGCGCAAGGCGATCGTGACCCTGGCGCCGGGCCAGAAGATCGAATTCTTCGAAGGGGTCTGACGATGCCGCTTCGCAGTTACAAGGCCACCTCGCCGGGACTCCGGCAGATGACGCGATCGACCTTTGAGGAGATCACGACAAAGCAGCCGCACAAGCCGCTGCTCGAGCCGCAGATCCGCGGCTCCGGGCGGAACAACGCCGGCCGGCTGACCGTTCGGCACCGCGGCGGCGGCGAGAAGCAGCACTATCGACGCATCGACTTCAAGCGCGACAAGCTGGGCGTCCCGGCTCGCCTCGCCACGATCGAGTACGACCCCAACCGGTCGGGCCGGATCGGCCTGCTCCATTATCGGGACGGCGAGAAGCGCTACATGCTGCTGCCCCACGGCCTCAAGGTCGGTGACGTCGTCGTCGCCGGGCCCGAGGCAGAGGCGCGGATCGGCAATGCCCTGCCGCTCGCCAACATCCCGCTCGGCACGACCATCCACAACATCGAGCTGATCCCGGGCAAGGGCGGGCAGATCGTCCGCTCCGCCGGCGTGTCGGCCCAGCTGCTGGCCAAGGAAGGCGAGTTCGCTACCGTCCGGCTGCCGTCGGGCGAGATGCGGCGCGTGCCGCTCCGCTGCATGGCCACCGTCGGCCAGGTCAGCAACCTCGACCACGAGAACCAGAACCTCGGCAAGGCCGGCCGTGCCCGGCACATGGGCCAGCGGCCCGAGGTCCGAGGCGTCGTGATGAACCCACGTGACCATCCGCACGGCGGTGGCGAAGGCAAGTCCCCGACCGGGATGCCGCCCAAGACCCCGTGGGGCAAGCCCGCCATGGGCTACCGCACCCGGCGGTCCAAGACGACCGGACGACTCATCGTCCGGTCCCGGCATCGCAAGTAGCGGGGAGGTAGGAGTCGATGTCCCGTTCAGTCAAGAAAGGGCCGTTCATCGAGGCCCGTCTCCTCGGCCGGATCGAGGAGATGAACAAGCGCAACGAGAAGAAGGTCGTCAAGTCATGGTCGCGTGCGTCCGTGATCTTCCCGACCTTCATCGGCCACACGATCGCCGTCTACAACAGCAAGAAGCACATCCCGGTCTACGTGACCGAGAACATGGTCGGCCATCGGCTTGGTGAGTTCAGCCCCACCCGCAACTATCGCGGGCACGGCAAGCACACCGACCGATCGACGGCATTGAAGTAGAGGCCGATCGTGCGTGTATCCGCTACCGCCAAGTACCTCCGGGCCTCGACCCGCAAGACCCGCCTGATCACCCAGGCGATCAAGGGCAGGAAGGTCGAGGACGCCGCCGCGATCCTGCGGTTCATGCCGCAGAAGGCCGCGGCCGACGTCGCGCGGGTGCTCAAGAGCGCGACCTCCAACGCCGAGAACAATCACAGCCTGTCCGCGGAGGACCTGGTGATCGTCGATGCCATCGCCAACGAGGGCCCGACGATCAAGCGCTTCCAGCCGCGGGCACAGGGTCGGGCGTTCCCGATCCACAAGCCAATGACCCACATCACGATCGTCGTCGCGGACCAGGAGGCCTGACATGGGACACAAGGTCCATCCGTACGGCTTCCGACTGGGTGTCTCGCGCACCTGGACGGCGAAGTGGTACGCCGATAACAAGGAATACACCGCCTCCCTCCAGGAGGACATCAAGATCCGCCAGCTGATCGACAAGCGGCTGGCCAACGCCAGCGTCAGCGGGGTCGAGATCGAGCGCGGGATCAACCACGTGACCGTCACGATCCACACGGCGAAGCCCGGGATCGTCATCGGCAAGGGCGGCGCCAACGTCGAGACCCTGCGCCAGCAGATCGGTGCGTTGACGACCCGCAAGGTGAAGCTGGAGATCAAGGAGATCCGCCAGCCGGAGCTGGATGCCCACCTGGTCGCGATGAACATCGCCGGCCAGCTGAGCCGCCGGATCGCGTTCAAGAAGGCCATGAAGCAGGCCATCCAGCGATCCATGAAGGCCGGTGCCAAGGGCGTCAAGATCGCCGTTGCGGGTCGCCTCGGTGGCTCCGAGATGGGCCGTCGGGAGTGGGACAAGGAAGGGCGGATCCCGCTGGGCACCCTCCGGGCCGACATCAGCTACGGCCAGATCCACGCCCACACGACCTATGGCCGGATCGGCGTCAAGGTCTGGATCTATCGCGGCGACATCGCCCCCGAGCGATCGATTCCGCGCGAGCCCGGACTGCCGGCCCAGGCCGGGACGGGAGCCTGACCGATGTTGATGCCCAAGCGAGTCAAGCATCGCAAGGTCATGCGTGGCCGGATGTCCGGCGTCGCCAAGGGCGGCCATACGGTGGCCTTCGGCGAGTACGGCCTGGCGACCTCCGAGCCGGCCTGGATCACCAGCCGGCAGATCGAGGCGGCCCGGCGCGCCATGACCCGGTCGGTCAAGCGCGGCGGCAAGATCTGGATCCGCATCTTCCCGGACAAGCCGGCGACCAAGAAGCCGGCCGAGACCCGGATGGGCTCGGGCAAGGGCGCACCCGATCATTGGGTCGCGGTCGTCAAGCCCGGCCGGATCCTGTTCGAGATGGCCGGCGTCGACCACGAATCGGCCATCGAGGCGATGCGCCTGGCCAGCCACAAGCTGCCGGTGACCACTCGCGTCGTCGTCCGTGAATCGGTCAAGGAGGCGAGCTGATGGATATCGAGAAGGTTCGCCAGCTCTCCGATGCCGAGCTCGAGGTGGCGCTTCGCGAGGCGAAGCAGGACCTCTGGGGGGCACGCTTCGCGCTCTCGACCCGGCAGCTCAACGACTTCAGCACCATCCCGCAGACGCGACGAACGATCGCGCGGATCCTGACCGTGCAGCGCGAGCGCAAGCTCGGCAAGACGGCCTGAGGGAGATCACGCGATGACAGGAGCAGACATCAACGTGCAAGGCAAGCGGAAGACCAAGGTGGGCCGCGTGGTCAGCGACCGAATGGACAAGACGATCGTCGTGTCCGTCGAGCGCCTGGCCCGTCACCGGCTCTA
The DNA here is from genome assembly GCA_034666905.1 of Chloroflexota bacterium. Taxonomy (GTDB): domain Bacteria; phylum Chloroflexota; class Limnocylindria; order Limnocylindrales; family CSP1-4; genus SPCO01. Next base: position 4,967 of record JAXDKX010000328.1, read on the forward strand.
CAAGCGGGTCATCCGCTTGACGACGAAGTTCAAGGCCCATGACGAGCTGAACGACGCCCGCATCGGCGACACGGTCCTGATCGAGGAATCGCGCCCGCTCTCGGCCACCAAGCGCTGGCGGCTCGTGTCCGTCGTGCAGCGGGCCGGCGATCACGCGCTGCCCGGCGAGATCGTCGCCGAGGAGCTGGAGACGACGGAGGCGATCCACTCCGCCGCGCATCCCGGCCGGACCCGGGCAACCGATGACGAATCGGCCTCGGCGGACGAGGAGAGCGCCTCGTGATCCAGTCGCAGACGCGGCTCAAGGTGGCGGACAACACTGGTGCCCGGACGATCCAGTGCATCCGGGTGATGGGCCGCTCGCTCAAGACGGACGCCGGTGTCGGTGACGTGATCATTGCGAGCGTCAAGCAGGCCATCCCGAATGCGGCCGTCAAGAAGGGCGACGTCGTTCGTGCCGTGGTCGTCCGGACGGCCAAGGAGTACGGCCGGCCGGATGGCAGCTACATCCGCTTCGACGAGAACGCGGCCGTCCTCATCAACAACCAGGG
>JAXDKX010000329.1:0-2829 GCA_034666905.1 Chloroflexota bacterium
GCCGGGCCGCGCGGCGCGCCGCTGCTCGGCCGTCGGCGAGCCGCGGCCGGCTATCCCGATCAAGGGCCGAGGCGCTCGCGTAGCCGGGTGACCTGATCGGCAAGCTCAGCCTCGCGGGCCCGCGCACCGGCAACCACGGCAGCCGGCGCACGTGCAACGAACGCGTCGTTGGCCAGGCGCTCCCGGGCAGCCTCGAGCCATCCTTCAGCCTCGGCCAGCTCTCGCTCGAGCCGCGATCGCTCGAGGGCGGAGGCCTCCCCCGCCGGCCCTCCGCCGGTCCCAGGCATTCGTACGTAGGCTTCGAGCTCGCCGACGAGCACCGCGAGGTCCGTCGGCCCTGCCGCGGAGGCCAGCGCCTGGCGGGTCAGGCGACGCTCGAGCGGACGCGCCCGAGCGAGGCGGGCGATCGCAGGGCGGAGCGCTTCGAAGGTCGGGCCCATGGCCGCTGGCACGACGACGTCTACCGGCAGCCAGGTCGCGGGTTCGACGCGAGCCTCCGTCCGTGCATTCCGGATCGCCCCGACGAGCCCGATCAGTGCCTCGACCTGCGCCTCGGCGACTTCGTCACGGTCGTTCCGGGCCGGCCAGCGGGCGACGATCAGCAGGCCCGGGTCCGTGGCGCGGTGGGGCAGCGTCTGCCAGAGCGCCTCGGTCACGAATGGCATCACCGGGTGTAGCAGGCGCAGGTACGTGTCGAGGACCTCGACGAGCGTCCACCATGTCGCCTCGCGGATCCCGGGCGCCAGCGTGTCATCGGCGAGCCTGACCTTTGCCAGCTCCAGGCCCCAGTCGCAGTACTCGGTCCAGATCGCTTCGTAGAGCTGGCGCGTCACCTCGCCGAAGGCGTAGTCGGTCATCGCGGCATCGACGGCGCCAACCGTGGCCGAGGCGCGCGAAAGGAGCCAATGTTCGGCAGGACCCAGGTGCCTGGCATCGGGCAGCTGACGTTCCGCGTCCTGCGGGATCGTGAGAGGCCGGGCCCCGACGACGAAACGGGTGGCGTTCCAGAGCTTGTTCGCGAAGTTGCGGGCATGTTCGAGCTTCGTCGTCCCGAAACGCTGGTCGTTGCCGGGGGTCGCGCCGTGAATGAGGGCGAACCGCAGCGCATCGGCGCCCGACTCGTCGATGATCCCGAGGGGGTCGACGACGTTGCCCTTGGTCTTCGACATCTTCTGACCTTCCGGGTCCCGAATCAGTCCGGAGAGGTAGACGGTGTGGAATGGTTCGGTGCCGGTGAGCTCGATCCCGAGCATCATCATTCGCGCCACCCAGAAGAAGATGATGTCGTATCCCGTCTCCATCACCGAGGTCGGGTAGTAGGTCGCGTAGTCGGGCGACTCCTCGGGCCAGCCGAGCGTGGAAAACGGCCACAACCCCGAGCTGAACCAGGTATCGAAGATGTCCGGGTCCTGGCGCAGCTCGGATGCTGGACGAGCGCACACGTCGCACGCCGAGGGGCCGCCCTCCACCGACGAAACCGTGACGTGGCCATCCGGGCAATACCAGGCTGGGATGCGATGGCCCCACCACAGTTGACGCGACACGTTCCAGTCGCGGATCGTGGTCAGCCAGTGCTCCCAGGTCTTCCCGAACCGCTCCGGCAGGATCCGGGTCCGTCCGCTTCGCGTGGCCTCGAGCGCGCGCTCCGCCAGCGGGGTCGTCCGGATGAACCACTGCGTCTTGAGGCGCGGCTCGATCACGTCATTGCTGCGCTGGCAGCGTCCGATGACCATCTCGTGTGGGCTGGCACCGGCCAGATCGCCGTGTGCCTCGAGGTCCGCCACGATCCGCGTCCTGGCCTCGTAACGGTCCAGCCCGTCATATGGGGTCCCGGTGCCGGTCACCGTTGCGTCGTCGGCCAGGATCGTCAGCGCGGGGAGGCCATGGCGGAGGCCGGTCGCATGGTCATCGTGATCGTGGCCTGGCGTGATCTTCACCGCTCCGGTCCCGAACGCTCGATCGACGACCTCGTCGGCGATGATCGGGACATCGCGATCCACGAACGGGATCCTGGCCAATCGCCCGACCACCGCGGCGTAGCGCGGGTCGTCCGGGTGGACGGCGACGGCCGTGTCGCCGAGGATCGTTTCGGGCCGAGTGGTGGCGACAGTGATGGTGGCCTCGGGGTCCGGGGCGCCGGTGGCGGGGTCGATCAGGTGATAGCGGACCGACCACAGCGTGCCCGTCTCCGGCGTCGGGACGACCTCGAGATCACTGACGCTGGTGAGGCAACCCGGGCACCAGTTGATCAGCGCCTCGGTCCGATAGGCCAGGTCCGCGCGATAGAGGCGCTCGAATGCGACCCGGACCGCGCGCGCCGAGAGCGTGTCCATCGTGAATCGCAACCGGCCCCAGTCGGCCGATGCGCCAACCCGCCGCTGCTGTCCGAGGATGACGCCCCGCGTCGTGTCGACGAACGCAGCCATCCGTTCGAGGTACCGCTCGCGGCCAAGGCTCTGGCGGCTCTCCCCTTCCTTGGCGAGGATGCCGTCGAGCACGAACTGGGCCGCGATCGAGGCGTGGTCCAGGCCGGGCAGGAAGAGCGCGCGATGGCCGCGCATCCGGGCGTGGCGGACCATCAGGTCCTCGACCGCCGTCCGTTGGGCATGGCCGAGATGCAGCGACCCGGTCACGTTCGGCGGCGGCTGGATGATGGTGAAGGGCGGGAGCGCCGGATCGGCCGTCGAGCCGGCGCCGTCGGGCGCGAAGACGTCCGCGGCCAGCCAGCGGTCGTAGATCGCGCCCTCGACGTCTCGCGGTGTATAGGCCTTCGGTAGCTCCGGCATCGTCTCCCCAGAATCAGAATGGCCCGCTCGTCCAGCGGACGAA
>JAXDKX010000330.1:0-3424 GCA_034666905.1 Chloroflexota bacterium
CGGCAGCGTCGAGGGCGAACGTGAATCGTTGACGGCCGCGCTCGGACCCATCGGCTCCCGTGACCACGATGGTGGCGTCCCAGCTGCTGTCGGACGGCAACAGCCCGCCATCGACCGCGAATCGAACGATCGACCCTGATGTATCCGCTCTGCCCGACGTGCCCGCAGCGCCCGCGACAGGCTGCAGCGCGATCCGCGAGACGCCGACATCCCGATCGAGCCGCTGCAGTCGCAACTCGACCGCCACAGCCGTCGCCGACGCCGCCGGGATGGAGCCCCAATACCGGTTGGGACCCGGGCGGCCAGGTTGGATTTCGAAGCCGAGCGGGATGGCCGGGTTGACCGAGCTCGGCGCCTCGGCGATCGCGATCGGCCGTTCGGCGCTTGGGGGCGATCCACTGACGAGGTTCGCCGTCGCAATGACGACGGCCACCCCGAACAGCGCCTCCACGCCGACTCGCGGGCCGAAGCCGCCGGTGAGTCGGCTCGCGCGCCCCCCAGCGATGAAGTTCATGGCACCCAACGCCAGGGCGACGATGAAGAGCGCAACCTTGATCGCCAGGGCCGTTGCATATGGTGTTTCGAACGGCGTGAGGTCGCCGGTCTCGACCCAGGCCGAGTAGATGCCGGTCAGCCCGACCAGCGCGACCGATACGAGCGCGAGGGCCGTGAACCGCGGGACGATCCTGCCGAGGGAGGCGCCTCGAGGCCGCGGGCGGAGCAGCGAAATGCCGGCGAGGGCGATCACGCCGGCGAGCCAGATGCTCCCGGCCAGCAGATGGACCACGACCGCCGCCAGGGGTGCCGGGGCCGTGAACGCCGCCGCGTGGCCACCCAGCGCGACCAGGGACACGCCGACCAGACCGGCAATGCCGCCAGCCGCGATCGCGGCCGTCGTCCGGCCGCGGAGCAGCAGAAAGCTCGCGAGGAGCCCCCCGCACGCGGCGACCACAAGGCGGCCGACGAGCAGCTCGCCCGTTCGACTGCCGGTCAGGTAGGCAGCCGGATCGAGCCCCGGAGCCGATCCGACGACCACGCCGACCCACACGGCACCGGCTCCGGCAGCGACGAGTCCGATGATCTGGCCGAGTGCGAGCCGGCGCGGCGGACGCCCAGTGACGGGCTGAACGACGGCCCAGGCGAAGACGGCCAATCCAAGCGCGAGCATCAACCCGATGTCGCCGATGAACCGCGCCAGGACCTCTGTCACGGCCTGGTTGGTGTCGTGGCCGCCGTGAAGGTTTCCCGCGGCATCGTTGCCGATGCCCGCGAGCCCCGCTGGCAGCGTCACCGTTCCGACACCGAACGTGAAGAATCCCGAGGTCTGGTGGCCGTCTGCGGCGGACATGGCACGCCAGGTCACCGAGTAGGCCCCGTCGGACATGCCTGGTACCGGCACGACGAGCGTGCGGGGGTCGTGCGGGTCCGGGGACCCGGCGGCGAGGAGAATCGACCGCCCGGTCCCATCGAGGAGGTCGATGCTGCTGTAGCTGGGTTCGAGCGGCTCGCTGAAGACGAGGCGAAGCTCGCGCGGGGGATCGGGCACGACCTGGCCCGCACCCGGGATGCTGCTGACCAGCTGGGAATGACCAGCGACGGTCCAGTTGGCCGGGCCGAGCAACGCGGGCCCGGCAATCGAGATCCCTGCCGCCGCGACGAACGCGACCAGCAGTCGGGACATCACGGGTTCAGATGGCTCGCCGGCGAGCGGCCAGGGCGATGCCGAGCGCGATGAGTCCGACCAGCAGGCCACTGCCTCCGAGTGCCAGGGCGACGGTGATCTGCCCGGCTGCATCGCTGCCGCTCTTCGCCTCGGCAGCCAGTTCCGCCTGCGTTGGAAACCGGACCGGGAACTGCCCGGACGCCGCCTCCTGGACCTCGTCGAAGCCGGTCGGGCTCGACGTGAACCGTTCGTCGACGGGTTGATCCTCGACGCTCCCGAAGAGATGGAAGGTATACGGGCCGGCCGCCGTTGGGATGAAGACGGCCTCATACGCCCCGGGTTGAGCCGAGCGGGCGAGCAGCGGCAGGTCGATCAGCGCCTCCTGGTAGCCCACTTCGACCTTGAGGGTCTTCTCGAGACCCACGACCGACTGGCCCGCCTTCGTCACCAATAGCTCGAGGCCGCTCCGCTGGCCAACGTAGACGGGTTCGTCGATGAACCCGACTTCGAAGGTGTAGCCGGCGACCTGGCGCGAATCATGGGCGACCACGGGGGTCACGGCCATGCAGGCGACGGTTGCAGCCACGGCAAGGGCGGCGACGACGCGCGACCTCATGGGCGCTTCCTCTCCATTCGCACTCGATCCGAAAAAATGGGCGATGCGCGTGCTTCCCGTCACGAGACGAGCTGGAATGTTCCCTCCGCGAGCACCAGGCCGTCGCTACGCGTGTAGCGCATCGTGTATGTGCCCGCCCCGTTGTGGCAGTAGAGCCACAGGTTCAGCTGGTTGATCACGACCTTGAGCGTGGGGTCGGTGATCACCAGGGGCTGGCGCCAATGTTCGAACTCCCGGCCGTCGCCGAGTGGCTGAACGATCACCCACACGAGGCCCGTGGATCCGACTGCCGCCTTGAGGTCCGCTCGCCAGGTGGCGAGCTCGCCGTTACGGAAGGTCGCATGAGGATCGACGATCGCACCGGTTGCGTCGACCGCCGACCCGAAGCTGATCCGACCTGGCGTCACGGGGGCGACGGGCGTCGGCGCCGGCGGAGATGGCCTCGGCGTGGGCGTGAGCTTCGGCGGTCGGGACTGGGAGGGTTCTCGAGTCGGGGTCGGTGCCGCTGTCGGCGGGCGTGTCGTCTGAGCCGCCGTGTTGCCTGGCCCGCCCTGATTCGATGGGGAAGGGCTGGCATTGACGATCGGCGTCGTACCGATCGGCGCGATGGCGGCATCGGACGAAGCCGTCGGCGTGAGCTGGTTCGATGTCCGAGCGGCTGAAGGGGAGACGTTCAACGGCCCCGATCCAGCGCACGCCACCAGGAATGCCGCCAGCGGAGCCACCATCACGATGATGCCGATGCCGGGCCGAAGAGCGCGAGGCGCCATGTCGATGAACCATACGCCGGCGGGCGCGGGTGAGGATTGGCCTGCCCCAGGACGAGGCCGTCTCGGGCACGCCGAGTCCGGGCACCTTCCGGTATGGACTCGCCTCGGCGCCTGCGGCAGACTCCGAGGGCCCGGATCGGCCGCGTCGCCGGCGGCGATCGACCACGGACGAGCACGGCACGTGGAAGAGGAGGAGGTTTCAGATGCGCAAACTGATCGCGCTCGTCGCCCTGGCAGCTGCCTTCGTCGTGCCGACGGCGGGCAGCACCCTCGGCGCGCTCGTCAATGGCCCGCTACCTGCCGCGGGGTTTATCTATACCTCGGTCATGGACAACTCGGTGAGCATTGCCGGCGCCGGGGTCACGCTGGCCGACA
>JAXDKX010000331.1:0-4865 GCA_034666905.1 Chloroflexota bacterium
GATCAGGTAGCGCGACATCGAGACCGCCAACGAGTCACCCCGAATGAGGATGTAGACCCGCGGACTCGTCCGGCTCAGGAACAGGGCCGCTTGGCCGGCAGCGTTCCCGCCCCCGACGACGGCCACAGGAGCAGCCGTGCACGCCTGGGCTTCCATCTGGGTGGCTGCGTAGTAGACACCGACTCCCTCGAATTCGGCCAGTCGGTCGACCGGCAGGCGGTTGTATCGGGCGCCGGTCGCGATGGTCAGCGCCCTGGCCGCGACCACCTCGCCATCCTCGAACGTGACACGGTGCAGTCCGGCGCCTTCCGACAACGCGACCGCCTTGGCGGCCAGCTTCATCTGGACCCCGAACTTCTCCGCCTGGAGCACGGCTCGGGTCGCGATCTCCTCCCCGGACAGGCCTGCTGGAAAGCCAAGGTAGTTCTCGATGAGCGACGAGGTTCCCGCCTGTCCGCCAAACGCCGTGTCCTCGGCAAGGATTGTTGCAAGGCCCTCCGATGCGCCGTAGACGGCCGCGGACAGGCCACTCGGGCCACCGCCCACCACCAGGAGGTCGCAGGTGCTCGCGGGACCGGCCTCGTGCGTGTCGGACAGGCCGAGGGCATCGAGGAGCGCGCGAGTGCTCGGATTCCTCAGCAGCGGTCTGCCAGGGACGATGACGATCGGGAGTGCATCGACCGGCACATCCAGCTCGCGGAGCAAGGCCTCTGCTTCAGGCGACACCTCCAGATCCAACCACGTTGACGCCAGACGATTCCGTGCCAGGACCTCCAGGATCCTCCGGGTGTCGGCGGCGAACCGGGAGCCGATCAGCGTCAGGCCGGAGCCGATCCGGGTCAGGTTGGCATGGCGGATCAGGAACGTCCGCAGGATCAGCTCACTGAGAAGCGCCTCCTGGGCCATGACCTCCCGAACCTGGGCGACCGGCACGCGCAGCACGTGTCCAGCCGTACGCGCGACGGCGGCCAGAAACGCGCGCTGTCCGGTGAGCAGGCTGATCTCACCCAGATCCCCCAGGCCCGTAGGTCGCGATGACAGTCTCCGCCGGTTGGCCGGCGTTAGCCACGATCTGAACCTCGCCCTCGAGCACGACGATGAGGTCGTACGTCTCGTCGCCCTCGGCGAAGAGCACGTCGCCTGGGGCGACATCCTGTTGAGTCCCGTACGAGCCCAGGACCTCGAGCTGTGCGGCGTCGAGCGCCGGCGACCGCCCCGCCTGCGTCAGAGGACCGGCGTCGCCTTGCTCTGCCAGAGGTACAGGATCCGGAGGTTCGACATCATTGGTGCTCGTCATCACAGCTCACCTCTCGTGGGCTGGTAAAGAATCTCGACGCTCCTCGGTGTGGCGTCAAGGCGGGCCCAAGCCGGCCGCCGCGCCCTCACCCAGACGGCGGTCGGAACGACGAGCGGTGCCGGACGACCCGCGGGATGGTGCGCTGTCCAGCCTGCGCACCATCGCCGCGTCTTTCGCGGTCGACGGCTGACGCCGTTGGGGTCAGCCGTCGCCGAAGCCGATCAGCCTGAAGGTGTCCTCACCAAGGGCTGTCGAACGTGTGGCAGATGTAGTAGTCCCATGCGAATCGCGGGTACAGCCAGCTGTACTCGAAGCTCGGTGGGTCGGTTGGACACGGCTGACCATGGAACAGGTCCGCTCGAATCAGCCGCTCCGTACCGAGCAGCGGCGCGTCGGTCGCACCGAGGTCTGTCGTGGCGAAGGCAAAGAACATCGCGGTCGCCGCCTCACCCGAGATGACCCCCTCCAGCTGACCCGGCGGAGCGCAATGGACGTTTGGGTTGAAGTCGCGCGGCGGCAGGAAGCAGGCCCAGCCGGCTCGCTGTAGTTGAGCGGGGCTCACGCCCTGCGCGGTGACGGTCGAGACAGGCAGCGCGGCCAGGAGGCCAAGCACCATCGCGATCAGTAGACGTCGCATTGTGTGCACCAACCCTTTCATCAGTCGCGGAAGATGGTCGGATTGAAGTCGGTCAACATGCCCGCGATGGAATGACCGACGACCCAAGGGGTCTCCGACGACTTCCCTCGTCGGCCAGGCGTTTAGCCGTGGACAAGGACCTTTTGACCGGCGGATGTCGCCAATTTGGACGTTATCCACCGGCTCGTTGCAGTCGGGGGATCAAGCCTAGGCGTGCCCTGATTGGCCATCTGCTCGAAGTGATCGGCGATTTCGCCGCGGATCACGATCTGCTGCGGGCTGAGCCCCTGGCTGGCCGATTGGGCGAGGCGATCGGCGACTTCGCCGCGGATCACGATCTGCTGCGGGCTGAGCCCCTGGCCAGCCGATTGGGCGAGGCGATCGGCGACTTCGCCGCGGATGACGATCTGCTGCGGGCTGAGCCCCTGGCCGGCCGATTGGGCGACGGGCAGCTGGGCGGGCTGGGCGAACAGGACGGCGCCAAGCGTGCCGCCGGCCAGCAGCGCCGCGCCAACCAAACCGATGAGAGCCGACGGGGCAAGGGCCACCTTGGTCCCGGCAATGGGCCGGCTAGTAAGTCCTGCGGTCATTTCTGATCCTCCTTCTGTTCCTGGAAACTGGGTCGGAATGGAACTCGAGTTGTCCTTGGCAGCGGGCACACTAGGTATCCCGCGACCACTTCGGCCACTATTTGGTGGGTGCGGCTACGACCATCAAAACGAAGGGCACAGGCAAGGTTCCGGCTAGGGCGGCCGCGATGGCCCCAGTCGCGGCCGCGCGCATGAATCGATGGATGCCCATTTCGGTCTCCTCCGTGTCCTCGTCCGTGCAACTCTGGCGTCGAGCGGCGCCGACGGACTGGGGGGAACCGTGGTCGACCCGACTGAATTCGCACGTATCTGCGGCTTAACGGCGAAGTCCTTGACGATCCTTGCCGTCAGGTCACAAGGTCGCCGACCGCGCCTTAGCAGCCGACGCGGGTACCCTCCGTCAAGATGTAAGGAATGAGTATCTCGACAGGGCCAGGCGGGTCGGATCTCGCGGAGTCATCGGTCCGGATTCGCCTGCTCGGCGGCTTCGACGTCGAGGTCGACGGTGAGTTGATCCCTGCATCGGCCTGGCGCTTACGCAAGGCGAGCGAGCTCGTGAAAGTGCTGGCGATCACGCCCAGCCACCGGCTCCAGCGCGAGCAGATCATGGAGCAGCTCTGGCCAGATCGTCCCGCCGATGCGGCCCTGAACAATCTCCATCAGGCACTCCGCGTCGCTCGCACCGCGCTCAGCGTGACCGACGGCGCTGGCCAGCGCATCCTCGTCCTGCGGGAGGGCGTGCTCAGTCTCTGCCCCACCGGAGGACTCTGGGTCGACGCGGAGGCCTTTGCCTCCGCCGTTCGCGAGGCCAGCGTCGCGTCCCGGCTCGCCGGCCACCTCGCAGCGCGGGAGCTGTACCGCGGCGAGCTTCTACCTGACGATCGATATGCGGATTGGGCGGAAGCGCCTCGGGAGGCCGTGGCCCAGGACCATCTCACGCTCCTCAGCCAGCTCGCCCGGCTGCTGGAGCACGAGGGAAACCGCGAGGCCGCGATGGAGACGCTCCGCGAGTTGCTCCAGCACGACCATGCGGATGAAAGCGCGCACAGAAGTCTGATGCGGCTGTACGCCCTTGACGATCAGCGGCGGATGGCCCTCCGCCAGTACGAGCGGCTGCGCGCCGCGCTGACGCGCGAGCTGGAGGTCGAGCCTTCCGACGAGAGCCGGCAGCTCTACCGCGAAATCCTCGAGGGCCGCATCAGGCCGGCAGCCCCCACGATCGCCGAAGGCGCAGCGACCTCGAGGGGCGTCGGCCTCGACTCGCCACCTGTCCTGGGCGAGTCAAGCCGTCCGTTCGGCCACCGGATGGTCGGGCGGCGGCGGGACAACCTGCCCGTCCAGCTCAGCAGCTTTGTCGGGCGCGAGCGCGAGATGCGGGAGATCGAGCGGCTGCTTGCCAGCAGTCGGGCAGTCACGCTCACTGGTCCCGGCGGCGCGGGCAAGACCCGGCTGGCGATCGAGGCCGCGGCGTCCCAGATCAGCGCGTACCAGGACGGTGTCTGGCTCGTGGAATTGGCCGCGTTGAGTGAGCCGGCACTTGTCGTCCAGGCGATCGCCGATGTGTTCGACGTGCGTGAACAGGAGGCCGTGTCGCTCGTCGAGCTGGTCATCCGCCATGTCGACGACCGGCGCCTGCTCCTGCTTCTGGACAATTGCGAGCACCTTGTCGAGGCATGCGCGTCCGCCGCCCAGGCGTTGCTCACGGGGTGCCCGAATCTACGAATCATGACAACCAGCCGGCAGTCCCTCCGGATCCCGGGAGAAGTCGTGTTTCGCGTGCCCTCCCTTCCCGTCCCTGATCCGGACGGCCTCATGGACGTGGCTGAGCTCGCCCCGATCGATTCCGTCAGGTTGTTCGTCGAACGCGCCCAAGCGATCGTTCCGACCTTCTCGCTCACTGCCCGGAACGCAGGGGCGGTCGCCCGGTTGTGTCACCACCTCGACGGCCTGCCGGGGGCGATCGAGCTCGCCGCGTCGCGCGTTGCCGGCCTGCCGGTGACGGCGATCGCGGATCGACTCGATGATCGCTTCCGACTCCTGGTCGGCGGGAGCCGGACCGCCTTGTCGCGCCAGCAAACGCTCAAAGCAACGCTCGACTGGAGCTACAACCTGCTGACGGAGCCGCAGCAACGGGTGCTTCGGGCGCTGTCGGTCTTCGTCGGTGGAGCGCCACTCCAAGCCGTCGAGATCGTGTGTTCCGGGGCCGGAGTCGGCTCAAGCGAGGTCCTGCACCTGCTCGGGGAGCTCGTCGATCAGTCCCTCGTCACGCTCGACGACGCCGACGCGGAGCCCCGCTACCGCCTGCTCGAAACCGTCCGCGAGTACGGTCGCGAACAACTAG
>JAXDKX010000332.1:0-3037 GCA_034666905.1 Chloroflexota bacterium
CGCGATCGCCGTCGCGATCGAGAAGACCCGAACCCTCGGCGACGGCGACGGCATCGGCGGAGAGCGTCACCTGATCGTAGCCCTCGGTTGGCGCGTCAGAGAGCCCATGGCCGCGCAGGTCCATCGCCACCGCCCGGCGACGCGCCCGAAGCCGGCGCGCGACCGGCGCCCACGACCAGGCGGTGTTCGAGAGACCATGCAGCAACAGCACGCCCGGCGTCGAGCCGCCGGCAGCGCGGCCATCCCAATCGAGGAAGTGGATCCGGTCGCCCGGCGGAACCTCAACCACGAAGCCATCCGGCTCCACGAGCAGGTCCGCTGAAGGCACGGTCTCCATCGCCCGTAGGATACGGTCGCCATGGCCAAGCGCCGCCGGGGTGCCAGGAGCGCCCGACCTCGAACCAGCCACCACCGCCCGTTCGAGGCGCTGGTCGACGGCGCCCTCGCTTCCATCCCTGAACCGTTCGCGGCGGCCCTCGACGAGGTCGCGATCGTGATCGCCGACGAGCCATCGCCCGACCAGCTGCGCGAGAACGAGATCGGCCCCGACGAAACCCTCTACGGACTGTACGAGGGCGTCCCGCGAACGGAATGGGGCGCCGACTGGGCCGTGGTGCCCAACCGGATCACCCTGTTTCGGCTGCCGCTCGAGGCCGACTTCGCCGACCCGGACGATCTCGCCGACGAGGTGTGGGCCACCGTGGTCCACGAGCTTGCCCACCACCTGGGCATCGACGACGCCCGACTCGAGGAGCTGGGGATCGACTGAGGCCGGTCCCCGGTCAGCCCGCGCCAGGGAGCGTGCTGGCGCCGCCGAGTAACTCGCCGATCCGGGCCAGCTCCACGTTGCCACCCGACAGCACGACCGCGACGCGGTCGCCGTCCCGCGTCGGGATGCGGCCGGCCAGGATCGCCGCCAGCGCCGCCGCACCGGCCGGTTCGACGACCTGCTTCATTCGTTCGAAGGCAAATCGCATGCCGGCCAGGATCGTCGGGTCGTCGAGCAGGACGATGCCGTCCAGGTAGCGCCGGGCCATCGCCACGGTCCAGGCTCCTGCGAAGGGCGCGCCCAATCCGTCGGCCACGCTCAGCGGCTCGATCCGCACGATCTCGTTGCGCTCGATTGCGATCGACAGGGCGTTGGACCGCTCGGGCTCCACGCCGTAGACCCGGACACCGGGACGCCGCTCCCTCAGCGCCGCCGCCACGCCGGCAATCAGGCCGCCGCCACCGACGCCGACCACGACGACGTCGATTTCCGGAAGGTCCTCGAGCAATTCGAGGCCGATCGATCCGTGGCCGGCGATCACCATCGGGTCATCGAATGGGTGAACGAACTCAAGCCCTTCGGCGTCGCGGATCCGCTCCATCTCGGCGAAGGTCTCGCCAACGTGTGCTCCGTGAAGGATCACCCGGGCGCCATACCCAAGGCAGGCGTCCACCTTCGATCGCACCGCGCCCGCCGGCATGACCACGGTCACCGCCACCCCGGCCGTCCGGCCCGCCCACGCGTATGCCTGGCCGGCGTTGCCGGCCGAGAGCGTGATCACGCCGCTTGCCTTCGCGGCGTCGGAGAGCGTGACGATCCGGTTGGTCATGCCGCGCGGCTTGAACGACCCCGTTTTCTGGAGGTGCTCCGCCTTCAGGTAGAGCCGGTCGTCGCCGAGCCGGCCACCGCCTGCGGCCGAGATCCAGGCCGCGGCCGTCGTCGAGGTCAGCAACGAGGTCCGGTGGACGTGACCCGCGATGCGGTCCCGGGCCTCGAGGATGTCGCCGAACCCGACGAGATGATCGAGATCTGCTGATTCTGGCATGCGGCGGAGTATCGCACGGTCGGACCGGACTTGCGTGCTTGCGCAAGCGATGATATGGTCGGCTGGATGTTGGAGCAGTTGATCGACCAGCCGGTGGTTTCCGCCGAGCCCGAACGGCTGCGCTACGCGGCCGTAGGTCGAGCCCTGTCGGACCCCAAGCGCCTGTGCGTCCTCGAGTCGTTGGCGTCCGGGGAGCTATCGGTCGGCGACCTCAGCTCCCTGGTCGGGTGCCAGGTGCCCAATATGAGCCAGCACCTCGCGGTGCTCCGCAGCGCGGGCCTCGTGACGACCCGCCGTGAGGGCAGCACCGTCTTCTATCGCCTCGCCGACCCACGGGTCCTCGAGGCCTATCGACTCATCCAGGATATCGCCCGCTAGGGCGCGAAAAGGAAAGGGATCCCATGGCGGAGATCAGGGTCGCGACCGACGCGAATTTCGAGGAGCTCGTCCTCAAGTCGGAGCGCCCGGTCGTGGTCGACTTCTGGGCAGCCTGGTGTGGTCCCTGCAAGATGGTGGCCCCGGAGATGGAGAAGCTGGCCGAGAAGTACGACGGCGCGGTCGACGTGGTCAAGGTCGATGTCGACGCCAATCCCGGCCTCTCGCAGGCATTCAACATCCTGAGCATCCCCGTGATCGCCTTCTTCCGGCCCGGCCAGCAGCCCCAGGGCGTCGTCGGCTTCCGCCCGCTCGAGCAGCTCGAGCAGTCATTCGGACTTGCCGAGTACGCGCTGACGCCCGCCGACTGACGTTCGGCCCTCAGGAAGCCGCGACCCCGGTCACCGACCGGGGTCGTTTCGATTCCTGAGCGCCGAGCTCCCGGCCTGGGCGGCCACGCGGCGGTAGGCCGAGGCGAACCAGGCAGCCGCCCGGTCCGCGCCGTGATCGTCGAGGGCGGCGGGTCGGAAGCGCACCCATCCCGGGCCGCGACCCGAAGGCACGACATCGGGTGTGCGCGTGGCGGCCGCGGCAACAGCAGCGTCAAGACCGAACTCGGCCGCGCGACCATCGGCACTGATCGCGGCGAACGGCTGGTCGGCATGCGACCAGGTCACCTCCTCGCCGGGCGCTGTCGCGGCATCGACCGCCTCGAGCTCGGCGGCGGCATCCTCGAGCAGCCGCCGAAGGATCACCCGCGCGCGGCCTCCAGGATCGCCGCCAGTTCCGACTGGTGCCCCTCGTAATGACCCGTGGTTTCGTCGCGGAAGAACTCCATGTTGGCGGCG
>JAXDKX010000333.1:0-10345 GCA_034666905.1 Chloroflexota bacterium
CTTCGGCATGTAGACCTCGCCGCGAGCGTCGAGGGTCGCCCGCTCCTTCAGGCGATCCGGGATCGTGGAGATCGTGCGGAGGTTGGCGGTGACGTCCTCGCCGGTCGTCCCGTCGCCACGGGTCGCGCCCTGGACGAACCGGCCGCGCTCATAACGCAGCGAGATCGCCAGGCCGTCGATCTTCAGCTCGGCGACGTATCGGAGCTCCGGGGCCGGCTCTGGGGCAGCCGGCAGGCCGAGACCGCGGCGGACCCGGGCGTCGAAGGCCCGCAGCTCGTCGTGGCTGAAGGCATTGGCCAGCGACAGCATCGGCCGGCGGTGCCGGACCTCGTCGAAGGTGCCGCTCGGAGCGCCCCCGACCCGCTGGGTCGGCGACTCGGGCGTGATCAGCTCCGGATGCGCCGACTCAAGGGCCACCAGCCGACGGAACAGCTCGTCGTAGTCCGCGTCGCTGATCTCGGGCGCGTCCCTGGCGTAGTACAGCTCATTGGCGCGCACGATCTGCGCGGCCAGCTCGAGGTGCCGCGATTCCGCGTCCGCGGGGGCGAGCGCGGCCGCCTCGGCCACCAGGCCCGGATCGACCGGCGGGAGCTGGACCGTCATGGGTGCGAGGGTAGCGAACCCCGCCAGCCGCCGTACCGACTCACGACTGCGGGCCAGGCCAAGGGGTCAGGCGGCGATGCCCTCAGACAGGTCGAGCACAATCCGATGCGTGTGCGGCATGAGGAAATCGCCGATCCGGTCCAGGAGCCCGGCGCCGACGTGGTCCGAGCAGTGGTCCGAGCATTCGAGCACGACGACGTCGCCGTCGGTGCGCAGGATGGTCGGCGCCCCGCAGGACGCGCAGAAGCGCTGCTCCTCGAAGGCTCTATCGATGATCTCGAGTGCGGTGGTGCGGTCGAACATGGGAATACCTCGGGGCTTGGTCAGAAGGGAAGGACCGGCCGACCCAGCGGGGTCGAGGCTTGGTCGAGCCTCACCCTGCCACATTCCGCGTGTTCCGTCCATCGCCGTGCGGTAGCGGCCAGGGAGCGACTCGGGTCCGGTTATCGCGCGACGTGCGAGCGCATGATGTCCGCCGGGGTCGGCGTTCCGAGCAGGGACAGGGCGATCTCGAACTCCTCGCGAAGGATGGCCAGCGCGCGCTCGACGCCCGCCTGACCGCCAGCGGCGAGTGCCCACAGGATGGGCCGGCCCACGAGCACGCCACGCGCACCGAGCGCCAGGGCGATCGCGATGTCTAGGCCGCGTCGTACGCCACCGTCGACCCAGACCTCCGCCCGGCCGTCGACCGCAGCGACGACCTCCTCGAGAACGTCGACGGGCGCGACCGCCCGGTCGAGCTGCCGGGCTCCATGGTTCGAGACGACGATCGCGTCGGCCCCGTGCTCGACGGCGAGCCGTGCATCCTCGGCCGTGAGGATCCCCTTGAGGACGAGTGGCAGCCGTGACCAGCTTCGAATCTCCGCGAGGTCGCTCCACACGAGCGTGCCGAGGGTTGACAGCGGGTCCACGACGCCACGTCGCGCGGTATCCGGCCGATGGCTTGGTGCCGCGCCGGTCCCGATCTCGCCGTCGAAGTTGCCCAGGGGGACACTCTGATCCCAGCGGTTCCGGCGGTCGCGAACGCGGTAGCCCAGGATCGGCAGGTCGACCGTGAGGATGATCGCCTTGAAGCCTGCCGCGGCCGCTCGCTCCACGAGCCGGCGACTTTGCGCCGGCTCTGCCTGGACATAGAGCTGGAACCAGTTGGTCCCCTCGGGAGCCGCCTCCCCCACGTCCTCGATCGATCGGCTCGACATCGTCGAGAGGGTGAACGGAAGAGCGGCGGCAGCCGCGGCCCTGGCCGTGGCGACCTCGCCATCGGGATGCGCCAGCCCGTGCGTGGCCATCGGTGCGGTGGCCGCCGGGAACGCCGAATGCATGCCGAGCAGGGTCGTGGAAAGCTGGATCCTCGAGACATCGACGAGGACGCGCGGGCGGAGGCGGTAGCGCCGCCAGGCCGCTTCGCTCTCGGCGATGCTGACCTCGTCCCACGAACCGCCAGCGACGTAGTCATAGGCCGACGGGTGCATCCGTTCGCGCGCCAGCGCCTCGAAGTCGGCCACCGCGTGGACGTCGAGGACCCTCGGGTCCGGCGTGAGGTCTCTCGCCAGGAGCACCGACCTGGGTTCGCTGGACGGCTCTGGATCCTGCGCCATCGAGCGAGCCTAGCCGACGATTTCGAGGTTGGCGAGGCTTCCCAGCATGGTCTTGCGACCCACCGAGGCGTCCTTGAAGGCCACCGTGACCTCCTCGTCGTTGCGGGTCAGCTTGCTGGTCACGACGATTCCGTCGCCCCAACGAGCGTGTCGGATCCGGTCGCCGTCGCGGAACTGTCGCTCGCCGGGGATGACGGGGCGGGCGGGTCGACCGGCCGACGCGGGGGCGGCACCCGGGCCGGGACGATCGAGGTCGTCGTCCCAGGCCCGAACAGGACGACCCAGCGACCCGGACGGCGCGCCCTCGGCGAAGGCTTCGCGCCTGGCCGCGAGGTCGCGCCCCGGCCGGAAGGCTTCGCCGTCGGCGGGTGCCCCGGGCCGGCCACTGCCCTGCCGGAAGGCGGCGCCGCCACCGCGGGCCGGCGTTCCGAAGCGGCTCGTGCGCCGGGCGCCGAACACCAGGTCGAGATCGAGGTCCCGCTCGTCCGTGCCGCCGAGCTGCGGACCGACCATCAGCTCCGCCGGGATCTCCAGCAGGAAGCGCGACGGGACCGATGCCTGCCCCATCCCCCAGGTGGCTCGTCGCCAGGCATGCGACAGGTAGAGGCGGCGCTTGGCGCGCGTGATCCCGACGTAGGCCAGCCGTCGCTCCTCCTCCAGCTCCTTCTCGTCGTCGAGCGCGCGGCTGTGGGGGAAGAGACCTTCCTCCAGGCCGGCGATAAAGACGACCGGGAACTCCAGGCCCTTGGCCGCGTGGAGGGTGATCAGGGTCACGGCATCGGCGTCGCCCTCGTACGAATCCTGGTCCGCCACCAGCGCCGTCTCCTCGAGCAGCCGGTCCAGCGCGTCGTCGGGCGCCAGGTCGTCGTAGCGGGTGGTGACGGACCGCAGCTCCAGGAGGTTGGCCCAGCGCTCTTCGCCGTCCTCCGACCCGTCGGCAAGCATCGCCCGGTAGCCCGAGGCTTCCAGGGCTTCGTCGAGGAGCTCGGGCAGGGCCAGCGCCCCGACCCTCGCGCGAAGCCGCCGAACGAATGCGGCGAAGTCGGCCAGCGCGTTGCGCGTTCGCGGGGCGATCCCGTCGAGCTCGCCGCGAGCAGCCGTCTCGATCGCCTCCCAGGTCGACCCACCGTCGCGCCCGGCGGCCGTCCGGAGGACCTCGATGGTCCGGTCGCCGATGCCGCGAGCCGGCACGTTGATGATTCGCTCGAAGCTGACGCTGTCCGTGTCCGAGCGCAGGACCCGAAGATAGGCGAGGGCGTCCTTCACCTCGCGTCGTGCGTAGAACCGGGTGCCGCCGACGAGCTGGTAGCGGATGCCGTAGCGAAGGAACGATTCCTCGATCGCCCGGGACTGCGCGTTCATCCGGTACATCACCGCGATGTCGCGGGCCCGGAAGCGGACGTCCTCCTCGTCGGCCCGACGAGTCAACGCACTTCCCCTGCCACCCACCAGGCCCTCGACCTGGCGAGCGATCCACTCGGCCTCCTCTTCCTCGTTGTACGCCTCGAACCGCTGGATCCGCACCCCTCCGGCGTTCTCGGTCCAGAGCTTCTTGTCCTTCCGCGCGCTGTTGCGCGAGACGACCGCGTGCGCGGCGTCGAGGATCAGCTGGGTCGAGCGATAGTTCTGCTCGAGCTTCACGACCGCCGTGTCCGGCCAGTCGCGCTCGAAGTCGAGGATGTTGCGCAGGTCCGCGCCCCGCCACGAGTAGATGGACTGGTCGTCATCGCCGACGACGCACAGGTTGCGATGCTTCGCCGCCAGCGCCCGGACCCACAGGTACTGCGCGCGGTTCGTGTCCTGGTACTCATCCACGTGGAGGTACCGCCAACGCTCCTGGTACTTGGCGAGAACCTCCGGCGCCTCGTCGAACAGCCGCACGGCTTCGAGCAGGAGGTCGTCGAAGTCGAGCGCCTGGGCCTTTCGCAAGCGGTCGCGGTAGCGCGCAGCGAGTCGGGCGATCGTGCGCTCGCGGTGGTTCGCCGCATGCTCGGCAAGGACCGTCGGGTCGAGCATCTCGTTCTTCGCGCGGCTGATCGCCCCCAACACGATGCTGGGCCGGAACTCGCCCGTCAGCGGCAGGTCCTCCTCGCGCAGGACCTGCTTCATCAGCGACTGATGGTCGTCCGTGTCGTAGATGACGAATCGCCGGCTGATCCCGATCGCCTCGCCATCCTGCCGCAACACCCGCGCACAGAGCGCGTGGAACGTGCCGGCCATGACGTCACGGCCGCCCTCGCCGACCAGGCTGATGATCCGCTCCCGCAGCTCGGCCGCGGCCCGGTTGGTGAACGTGACGGCGAGGATGCGCCAGGGCGCGACGTCCTGGACGCCAACCAGGTAGGCGATCCGATGGGCGAGCACGCGGGTCTTGCCCGAGCCGGCCCCGGCCAGGATGAGGAGCGGGCCTTCGGTGGTGGTGACGGCGCGAGCCTGTTCCGGGTTGAGCGCCCGAACGATTTCCTCCACGCGGGCCGCGCGCGCTGCGGCCAGCGCGACCGGGTCCGGGCGCGCCCTGGTCGCCGGGTCCTCTCCGACAGGGCCGGAGACGTCGCGCAGCCAGGCCGGCTCATCGGGCGCCCCGGTCGAGGTCTCGGCGAGCTCAGCGAAGACCGTTCCGGCGGCCTCGCCGGGGCCGTCGAGCGCTGGATCGGCGGGTCGGCGACGTCGGGTGGGACTCACCCGTCCATTGTAGGTTGGGCTGCTTGCCGGGACCGCTACCGGGCCGCTGGCCAACGGTGCTCGAGGCTACGGGGCGGCCTGGACCTGATCGGCGGGCGGGGCGCTGATCGTCACCGGCTGGTCCCATTTCGACATCGCGAGGTCGAGGGTGAGGGAGCCCTGGTCACCGAGCGCGACGGTCACGGCGAAGCCGGCCAGGCGATTGCTGTCCTTCTCGACCCGGATCGTGAGGTTCAGGGTGGCGGTACTGATGTCGACCGGCAGGCCGCTCGGGGCAGCGCCTCCCGCGCCGAGGGCGGTGAGCTCGTTCGGGGTCAGCTCGATCTTGACCGTGTAGCACTGGGTGGTGCCGCAGGCCACGTCGTCACCCTTGACCGGGTTCACGCCGTCCTTCGACAGGAAGTCGTTGACGCTCCCGATGAGGCTGGTGGTGTCGGGCGGGGCGACCGAGTTCGCGCCGGCGTTGGTCTGCGCCTGGTACTTGGCGCCGGTCAGCGAGGTCTTGACGTACGAGGTATCGCCGACCTGGATGAGGTCGCCGCTGAGGCCGAGGAAGGCCGGGACGCTGAAGCTTGCGTGCGCGTTCTTCGCGACGATATCGACGTCGGCCGAGCCGGTCGTGCCGGTCAGGGCGATGGCCGCGCCGGGAC
The DNA here is from genome assembly GCA_034666905.1 of Chloroflexota bacterium. Taxonomy (GTDB): domain Bacteria; phylum Chloroflexota; class Limnocylindria; order Limnocylindrales; family CSP1-4; genus SPCO01. The sequence goes on from JAXDKX010000333.1 coordinate 5,534, forward strand.
CGCCTGATCCCGTCAGGTCGGCGGTGATGCTTCCGTCGAGCTTCATCTCGATATGAACGGTCTTCGCGCTCTGCGTCGCCCGCAGGGCCGCGGTGATGATCTCCTTCGGATCTGAAAGCGCAGGCGCGGACGCCGGGCCGCCGCAGGCGTTGAGGACGATCGCGACCGCGGCCAGCAGACCGAAGGCGCAGGCGGCACGACGAGTCGAACGAGGCACGCGGCTCCTTGGGGTGTCGGCCGGACCGGCGACCGTGGCGGGAACGATGTGAGGACAGGGTCCCTTCGACGGACGGGACCTGTCAACCGGCCGATGGTCCGGCACGGAAATCACGGAGCGCCCGGCCTACAATCGGCTACCAGGAGGACCGACCCGTGGCCACCCCGACGATCCACATCACCCGCGAGCGCTTCCACCTGGCCTGGGACCCGGCGATCCCCCCGATCGAGACCGTCCCGAGCGGATCCATCGTCACCTTCGACCTGCTCGATGCGAGCGGCGGCCAGCTCACCGCGACCTCCACGGTCGATGACCTGGCGGCCCTGGACTTCTCGCGCGTGGACCAGGTCAACGGCCCGATCGCGGTCGACGGCGCTGCTCCCGGCGACACGCTCCAGGTCGACCTGCTCAGCTTCCAGCCGGCCGACTGGGGCTGGACGGCCGCGATTCCGGGATTCGGCCTCCTGGCCGACGACTTTCCGTCCCCGGTCTATCGCGTGACCCAGATCCCGCCGACTGGCCGAGCGGAGTTCCTGCCCGGCATCCGCGTCCCCGTCGTGCCGTTCTGTGGGGAGGTCGGGGTCGCCCCGGACACCGGCCCGCTCTCGACCATTCCGCCCGACCTGCACGGCGGCAACATGGATACCCGGCACCTGACCGCGGGCGCCACGCTCTACCTGCCGATCTTCCACGCGGGCGCGCGGTTCTCGATCGGCGATGGCCACGCCGCCCAGGGCGACGGCGAGGTGTGTGGCACGGCCATTGAGACGCCGATGCGGGCAACCGTGCGCCTGACGGCCCGACCGGATCTCCACCTCGATGCGCCCCAATTCCTGACGGCGCCCGGACCCCTCGCCGAGACGCCGATCGGGCAGCGCTACGCCACCGACGGGATCGGGCCGGACCTGCTCCAGGCGGCCCGCGACGCGACCCGCCGGATGATCGACTGGCTCGGCCGCGAACAGGGCCTGGCGGCCGCCGACGCCTACCTGCTGTGCAGCGTCGCGGTCGATCTCCGGATCAGCGAGATCGTCGACCTGCCGAACTACGTGGTGACCGCGTACTGCCCGCTGTCGATCTTCGAGTAGCCGGACCGGCCAGTGGGCGGCTGGGGTCGCCCGCCGGCCGCACGCCGGCTGTCAGGCGTCCGTGACCGCGTCTCCGAGACGCCCGATTGCTTCGGGGCTGCGGGCTCGCAGCAGGAAGTAGAGGACGATCCCGGCGATCATCCAGATCGCCACCAGCGGCGGGATGAAGCTGTACGGCTCGGTCAGCGGCGGAATCGGCACGTCGAGCAGCGGGATGGTGATCCCGCCAAGGACCGAGATGAAGGCCGGGATCATGGCCAGCACGCCGAGCAACGGGATGACCAGGTGCTTGAGCGGGTTGAAGTCCGCGCGTCGCTCGCCCAGGAAGAATCCGATCGCCGCGACGTTGATGGCGATGTACATGCCGGCGAAGAGCAGGCCGAGCGCGTACCCGATGAAGATGTACGTGGTCAACGGCCCGCCCGTTGACACGTCCTTGAACACCAGGCCGAGCCCGACCGCAAGGGCGATCCCGAGCACGCCCTGGGCGTGCACCGCATTGACCGGCGTCCGGTGGATGGGGTGGACCGCGGCCAACCAGCCCGGCAGCAGGCCGCTGCGACCCAGCGAGAAGATCGAACGCGTGGACGCCGTCGCTCCGGAGTTGGCGTTGGCAAGCGAGCTGTTGAGGATCGCGAACGTGACGAGGAGGCTGCCGATCCCCGGCAGGACCTGCTCGGCCATCCCGCCCCAGGGGTCAGCGTTGTTGAACCCGAGGAAGTCGCTGGCCATCCTGTCCGGGCCGAAGAAGACCGTCGCCGCGTAGTAGCAGAACACGTAGAAGACGCCGATGAGGACGCATGACAGCAGCACGGCCCGCGGAATCGTCCGTTTCGGGTCGCGGGTCTCCTCACCAAGCGGGGCGGCCGCCTCGAAACCGACGAACGCCAGGAGGCAGAAGACCATCCCCCTGAAGGCGGGCAGGTAGTTGCCGTCGGCCGGAATGAAGACCGAGGCGGTGTTCCGCCCACCCGCGTTGATCACGAGCAGGGCGGAGACGACGACGAAGATCGCGATCTCTATGGTGCCGAGCGCGATCCCCACGCGTGTCGAGAGCGAGACGCCGCGGTACGTCAGCCACCAGACGACAAGCCCGCACAGGACGGCCAGGGGCAGCCACAGGAGATCGTTGCTGTAGCCGGTCAGCGTGGTGATGAACGCGGCCCCGAACAGCCCGAAGGAGGCGAAGAGCGCGGCCGGCACGACGGGCTCCGCGAGCGTGAACGCCCAGGCCATGAGCCAGCCCGCGAATGACCCGAGGCCGCGACTGACATAGGTGTACATGCCACCGGCTGACGGCAGGTGGGCGGCGAGCTGTCCGATCGAATAAGCCGTGAACAGGCACGCAACCAGCGCGAAGACGACGGCCAGGGGCGTGATCCCTCCGGCCAGCCCTGTCGCAGCGCCAATCGAGAGCGCCGTGGCAACGGCCGGCGCCATGTGGGTGATGGATTGGAAGAGGACCTCGGGGAGACCGATCGCATTCCGCTCGAGGCTCGTCGCAGCGCTGGGTGCCGCCATGCCAACCTCCCGCATTGCGTCGGGTCCCCTCCCGCTGGGCAGCGCCTGGCCCGACTCGCGAGAGTCTATGCAATCGGGCGGGTGGCGTGAAGGGCGGTACGCACGGCGGTCAGCCGCCAGTGATGTCCGGTCGTCCCGGAATGCGGCATGTGCCGTATTGCGCAGGCGACTGGAGGTGGCCGAAAGTTCGGATCAACGGTCCCGCTGCTGCCCCCCGGTGGCGAGGCCGTTTTCCCATGTTCCGGGGCCAGAGCGCGGCCTAGCCTGCCGCGAAGCCCGCCCGCTGTCCGGTGCGGCGTTCCAGGTCGAGGCGCTCCTGGCTGAGGTGCATCGTGCCGGTGGGACCGAGCTCGGGCGTCAGGCTCGCCCAGCCGATCGCCACCCGCAGGGAAACGGCGCCCGTCTGGAGCCATCGATCGCAGTTGGCGCGAACGCGCTCGGTGTAGTTCTTCGCCGTCGCCTCATCCGTTTCCGGCATCAGTACGCCGAACCGATGTGGGCCAAGCCTGGTGACGCTGTCCGTGGCACGTGCCTCGGCCCGGATCGTCGCGGCTGCGGCCGCGACGATCCGATCGCCGGCCGCGGGACCGAGCGTCTCGATGAGTCGGTCGAGTCCGTCGATCTCGACGAGCACGATCGTCGCGGCGCGTTGGTAGCGGCCGATTCGCGCAACCTCGGCGACCGTGGCACGAGTCCACAGGACCGGATCGACGATTCCCGCGACGGTCAGGGACGGGTGCGGCGCACTGGCGCCCATCGCGGTCGTGGGTCCGCCATCTGCCCGGCCTTGTCCGCTCGCGCCCGCAATGGCCTTGAGCGTTCCGGCGACGACGGAGGCGTGTGCCGTCCGGGCGGACCGGCGGCGATACGTCGCGAGGGCCAGGCTGACGAATGCCCCGATGATGACGAGGGCGATGAGGCCGTAGGAGATGATCTGCTGTTGCGTCACGGTGGTCGATGGTCTCCGGTTCTGGGCAGGCCAGGGTCGAGGGATAGGAGCGTAGGTCCTGGCGGCGAGCCTGACGACAGTACCAACGTCCTTCCGGCGATAATCCGTTGTCTTCCGGCAACCAATCGCACCGGCGACCGGAATCGGAAGGCCCCCGGCGGAGCCGGGGGCCTTGATCGAGCGCTGTCAGGGACGGACTAGAAGTCCATCCCTCCGCCGCCGCCATGGCCATGATCGCCACCGCCGGCGCCGGCCTTGTCCTTCTCGGGCATGTCGGTGACGAGCGTCTCCGTCGTCAGGACCATGGCCGCGATGGAGGCCGCGTTCTGGAGTGCCGAGCGAGTCACCTTGGCAGCATCGACGATCCCCTTCTTGAAGAGGTCGCCGTACTCGCCGCGGAGGGCGTCGTAGCCGTTGCCGGGCTTGAGTCCCTTGACGTGCGCCACGACGACCTCGCCGGACTGGCCGGCGTTGTCGGCGATCTGCCGGGCGGGGGCCTCGAGGGCCTTGCGCACGATGTCGACGCCGACCTGGGCGTCGCCTTCGAGCTTGATCTTGTCGAGGACCGGGATGGCCTGCAGGAGCGTGGTCCCACCGCCGGCGACGAGGCCCTCCTCGACCGCCGCTCGTGTCGTAGAGAGCGCATCCTCGATGCGGTGCTTCTTCTCCTTGAGCTCGACCTCGGTGGCCGCGCCGACCTTGATGACCGCGACGCCGCCCGACAGCTTGGCGAGACGCTCCTGGAGCTTCTCCTTGTCGTAGTCGGAGGTGGTGTCCTCGATCTGCGCCTTGATCTGCGTCATTCGCGCCTTGATCTGGTCAGGCTTGCCTTCGCCGTCGACGATGGTCGTGTCGTCCTTGGTCGCGACGATCCGACGCGCCTTGCCGAAGTCCTCGGCCGTGACCGAGTCGAGCTTCCGCCCGATCTCTTCGCTGATGACCGTCCCGCCGGTCAGCACCGCGATGTCGCGGAGCATCTCCTTGCGGCGATCGCCGAAGCCCGGCGCCTTGACGGCGAGGACCGAGACGGTGCCACG
>JAXDKX010000334.1:0-6619 GCA_034666905.1 Chloroflexota bacterium
GCGCGGCGTCGTGGAGGTCCGCGAGGTGACGCGCAGCGGCCAGACGGTCCGAACCGGGCGATTCATGACCAGCCGGCTTATCGCCCTGGTCGAACATCCCGCCGCCGACGAGCGCGCCCGGGTCGAGATCACGACGAGGCACCGGATCCAGCCTCGCGCCTGACGGGGCGACGGCCGCGGCCGGACGGCTTCGTTCGCTCCGCCCGACCCTTGTGGCCGTACTGGGACCGGCAGTACTATCGGTGAGTCGTCGGGGTGGTGCGCGCGTGCCCATACTCCGGCACTGAGCGCTTCTCCGAGGCGCGCTGAAAACGAGGCTTTGGGCCATGGCTGAGCACGAGTTCGTCGATGGACAGGCTGGCGGGGAGCCTGACGATCCGCTGAGCGCGGCCGTCGCTGCCCTCACCGAGCGAGCCGATGCGTTGCCGAACGACACCGCCGCAGGCCCTGAGACCGCGTCAGACGACGCCACCGAAACGGCCGGCGTGACCGCCGATGCCGCCGCCGAGCCCGAGCAGCCGACTGCCGTCGCCTCCGCCGACGCTAGCGAGACGACCGGGGCCGCCGCAACATCCGAAGCCGCCGCAACCACCGAAGCCGCTCCCGCCGAAGCCGACGACCTTCTCGGCGAGCTCTCGAGGGCGATGCGCGCGGCCGCCGGCTCACGCCACGTCCGAGTCGGCGAGGAACTCGCAGCGCAGCGAGCCGCCCAGGTCGAGGCGATCAAGAAGCGCGCAGCCTCCGAAGCGGACGAGATCAAAAAGAGCTCGAAGCGCGACATCGGCGAGGTCGAGGCCTGGATGAAGACGGCCACCGAGCTGATTGCCGCCGAGCGCGTCCGACGGATCGACGCCCGCCGCGAGAAGCTCCAGGCCGAGCTCGCTCGGCAGGACGTCATCATCGAGCGAGCGGTCCTCTCGGTCGAGGCCGCCGTCGAAGACCACCAGACGAAGCTCGACGCGTTCTTCCAGCAGCTCGAAGGCGAATCCGATCCAGCCGAGATCGCCCGCCTGGCCACGAGCATGCCGTCGCTGCCGTCGCTGGCCGACGCAGCCGACGAAGGCCGACGTCGTGCGGCCGCCGAATACGCCCGCCTGGAGGAGCCGCTCCCCGAAGGCGTCATCGCTGCCGAAGCCGCAGCCGCCGCCCAGGCGCCCGAATCATCGATGGAGGTCAGCACCAGCCGGCTGATGGCCGCGATGGGCGGCTCGAGCGACAACGGAACCGACATCGTCCGCCCGTGGGTGTCCGCGCCCGAAGCGATGGAAACGGCGCCGGTCGATCAGGGAGGCTGGACGACCCAGTCCGGCACCCCCGAGCGATTCGAGACCGAGGCGACAGCGGCCACGGCCGATGCGATCGCCGCGACCGAACTGAACGACACCGAAACCCAGGGTCGCGACAGCGTCGAAGCGACGATCTCGGACGGATCGGAGGGCCCTGAGGCCGACGAGACGCCGACCCTTATCGACGACTCCGCGCCGCTGCTCCGCACGATCCCGTCGAGCCGGCCGATCGATCGGCTTCGCCCGCCCTGGAATCGCAAGCCCGACGACGAGCCCGCGCAGGAGAGCTGAGACAGCTCGACGAAGTTACGAGCGCCGAGGCGTTCGTCGCCGCTCAAGCCTGAGCGAAGGCATCGGACCATCCGCTGATCGAGCCACCGTGACCACCGGTGGTTCTGGTCGCGCCCCCTTGGCAGCGGGCTCCGGCGAGGCGGGACCTCCCGTTCGGGTCGCGAGGTAATACAGCATGATCTCGCGAACGTCCGCCTCGAGCAGCCGATCGTCGCCCCGCAATGCGTACTCGACGCGAGCGGTTGGGCTTCCGCCGGTCCCCTGCCCCGGGCGGAGACCGCCGGCTTCCTGATCGGTCGGATCGATGCTGTGCGCGAGCCGCATCGCGGTGTGCAGCGACGGCACCCGATCGCCACGAACCAGGCGCGAGATCGACGAGTGGTCCACACCGGATTTCTTGGCGAGCTGCCGCTGGGACATCTTCCTGGCCCTGAGCTGGTTGACCAGCCATTCCCGGAAGCCTTCGGCGTTGCGTTCCGTCAGTGCAGGCGCGGCGGCGGCCTGGCGTGCCCGACCCCCCATGGTCAGCCTCCTCCTCCCCTCACCTGGGTTGCTCGAACCCCGGCTGGCAACAGTTTAGGTTGCCGGTCAAACGGGTACGTTCGGGTACGTTTGGGTGATGCCCGCGGATCTCGCGATGCCTCAATGTGCCGCCCAATGGAGCTTCTTCCACCGCCGACGCGCCTCCAGCTCATCCTCCAGCGAACCTCGGAGGAGGTGTTCGAGCCGGACGGCGTGTCGGATGCGCCGCTCATCCGGTTCGCCGCGTACGGCGCCCACCAGCGAGTCTTCGGCTGGGTCCGCCTGCACGAGGACCGGCTGACCGACCTGCTCAATGTCCACGACGAGCTGCACTTGGTCGACGTCGAGCTCGAGCGCCTCTCCAATGGCCTGACCGGGACGGTCGACGAGGTCGTGATTCATCGCCGGGACCTGATCGCGGTCCAGGCCAATGGCCCGCGGGGAGATGCAATGCGGCGCCAGCCGACCCGAACCCACCCGATGGCGATCCAGGCGGGCAACTACCTCGTGAGTGGCTACCTCCACGTTCCGCCGGGCGCCGACCCCATCGAGAGCGCCTGGGATCGCCAGGCGATGATCCCCCTGACGGACGCCCTGCTCGAGTACTGGGCGAACGGCAAGCGCGAGCACCAGTCGGTCGGCACGATCGTGGTCAACCGCGACGCGGCGGATTGGATGCGGGTCGTCTCCCATGACGACCTGCTCGACGGAACGCTCCGGCCCGAGTAGCTCGGGCGAGGCTCAGCGGTCGCGAGGTGCGACCGGCACCTGTGTTGGCGCCCACGCCTCGATCGCGTCGGCAGACCAGATCGGACCGTCCCGGAACGTGAGGATCGGCGCCGGGAACGTCTTGTCCGTCTTCTGGACGAATCCGAGCTTGGCCGGGTTGATCCGGATCTGACCGGCAACCTCTTCGCGGGACTTGACCTCGAAGTTGACCAGCTCGTGCGGCTGGTCGCTCCAGGCGAACGGTTCCGGCTTGCCGCCGCCCGGATCCGTCAGGAAGCTCTCACCGTGGTACTGGATCACCCAGGCGCCCTTCTTCCGGCCCTCGGGCGGTTCGGTCAGCTGGTAGACGTGGACGAGCTTCGGGTTGATCGGCATGGTCGAAAGCATGCGCCCGCTCTCGATCCTGTCAAACGGCCGAGGCGTCCTCCACGCCGACGGCGACGTCGGCAGCGCGACGCGGCGAGGCTGGCTTGCGCGCGACAGCCTCCGCGAGTCGTTCGAGCATCGGCTTCGCACCGATCCTGGCGAGGATCGTCCGGGCTCCTTCGGCGGCCGCCCGGACCTCCGGTTCGGCCGGGTCGAGAACCGTCGCCATGTCGATCGCGCAGAGCGCCTCGTCCCACTCCAGCCCGAGTCCGCGCCAGGCCTTCAAGGCATCGCGGTATAACGTCAACGACTCCCCGGGACGACCCTCGAGGGCGGCCAGGCCGGCCCGGACCGTGACCACGTCGGCATCGAGGGCGCTCCCACGCCACGTCACGCGACGCATCTCCTCCAAAAGTTCCCGGATCGACCCGGTATCGCCGTCCCAAAGCGCGGCACGGGCGGCCAACGGCAAGGCCATCGGTCCGAAATACGACGTCGCCGCGGATGCCGCACGCGCCGCAACCTGCACCTCCGGCAGGCGCCCGGTTGCGAGGGCGGCCCAGCCAACCGCGGTCTGCCGATACGAGTTGTACTGCGGGTCCGTCAGGCCGACGATCATCGATTCCATCGACGCAATCGCCTCGGCCGGGTCATTCCCGCGCAGGGCGTCCAGGATCACGCGATCGGCCGTGAGCTCGATTCGCGCCGCCAGGGGAATTTCGATTGTGGCCCACTCCTCGAGCAGCTTGGTGGCCCAATCCCACTCGCCCAACCGGGTCGCGCACGAGACACTGTTGCCGACCATCAGCATGCTCAGGCTCCGAGAGCCAACGCGCTCGGCGAGCGCCTGGCCGGCGCGTCCCGCTTCCAGTCCGGCCCGCGGGTCGTCCCACTGCGACATGAACGTCGTGAGCGTCCGCCAACGCGTCTCGGCATCCAGCAGCCCGTGTGCCTGGGCCAGTTCCCCGGCGCCTCGGATCAGGATCATGCCCTCGCGATAGCGGTTCAGTTTCACGAGCGCCGAGCCGCGTGCATGGAGGCTCATGACGATCACCTCCACCAGGTCGAGGCGCTCGCCGACGATGATGGCCCGCTCTCCCCACACGAGGGTATGCTCCGCATCATCCATCGCGGCGTGGGCCCGAGCGAACGCGATCATCAACCGGGCGCCCGCCTCGGTATCGGCGAGGTCGGAGAAGTCAGCCAACGCTGGCTCGAGGAGCTCTATCGCCTGCTCGGGATGCGCGAGGTCGGCGCGCCACATCGCGAGGGCTGCCGTCGCGGCCGCTTCGCGCGGCCGATCACCGGATGCCCTGTGGAGCTCGATGGCCCTCGCCATCAGCTCGAGCGACTCCTCGTACCGGATCCCGATGTAGGCCGTATGTGCCGCCCGTTCGTGGAGGTCCGCGATCTCCGTCGGATCCGTCGCCACGGCGATCGCCTGCCGGTAGAACGTGAGGGCCTGGTCCTGGGCACCGAGTGCCGCGGCGCGCTCAGCGGCACCCTTGAGGGCGAGTCGCGCCTGGCTGGCCAGGGCGCCCGCCTCCGCTCCCTCCGATGCGTTCTCGTAGGCGGACATGTAATGCCCGGCCAGGGCTCCCGCCAGCTCGTCGGATCCGAGCGCCTCGAAGAAGCGGGCCGCCGCCAGGTGGCGAACCTTGCGGTCGTTGCGCGCAAGCGTGTTGTAGGCAACCTCGCGGATCAGCGCCTGGACGAAGGCGTACTGACCGCGCTCCGGTGACCGTGGGTCGGCATCGACGGTGAGGAGGTCCCGTCGCACGAGCGCCCGAAGGCGTGGTTCCAGGCTCGTCTCGGAGGTGCCAGACACGGCGGCCAGACCGGCGAGCGTGAAGCTCTGACCGATGACCGCCGCATCCGAGATCAGGGCGCGTTCGGCTGGCTCCAGCGCGTCGAGGCGTGAGGCGATCAGGGCGGTCAGCGTCTCCGGCACCGTTAGGCTGGTCAGGTCGCCGACCGGCCGGTAGACGCCATCCTCGAGGGCGATCTTGTTCTCGGCGAGCAGCATCCGGACGATTTCGACGGCATAGAGGGGAACGCCCTCGGCACGCGCGACCACCGTCGTCACGGCCCCTTCCGGCAGCCCCGGCACGAGCCCGCCAAGCAGGGCACGCATCTCGGCCTCGCCCAACGGTTCGAGCGCCATCGACGTGAAGCTGCGCTGCCCGACACCCCAGGTCGGACGGCGATCCATGAGCTCCGGCCTGGCCAGGGTCACGACGTAGATGGGGACTCCCCTGCTCCACTCGAGGAGGTGGTCGATGAAGTCGAGGAGGCCGCTGTCGGCGAAATGGAGGTCCTCGAAGACCATGACCACGGGGAGCGTCGCGGCCAGCCTCTCGAAGAAGGTCCGCCAGGCCGCGAACAGTTGTTGGGAATCCGCGCCCGACTCGATCCCGAGCAGGGCGAGGAGCGCCGACTCGACCCAGCGACGCTCGTCGAGATCCGTGATGTGCTGGGCGACGGTCTCGGTCACCTTTCGGCGGGTCGTCGCCTCGTCGTCGGTCTCGAGCAGGCCGGCCCGGCCGCGGACCATCTCGCCGAGCGCCCAGAACGAGATCCCGTCTCCGTAGGCCGGGCAGCGGCCGTCGTGCCACCAGACCGTGTCGACGAGCCCGTCCACGTAGATCAGGAACTCGCGCGCGAGCCGGCTCTTGCCGATCCCCGCCGGCCCGACGACTGATACGAGTCGGGTCCGCTTCTCGCGGACGGTGGCGTGGAAGAGGTCCTTCAGCAGGCGGAGCTCCTCGTCGCGCCCGACGAACGGCGCTTCCAGCGCCTCGACCCGGTTGCGGCCGCCGCGCTCCGCGACGACACGGATCGCCCGCCAGGCCGGAACCGGCGCCGCCTTCCCCTTAAGGACGCGCTCCCCCGCCTCCTCGAAGAGGATCGCCTTGGAGGCCGCGCGATGGGTCGCCTCGCCGACCAGGACCATCCCGGGTGCCGCCGCCGACTGGAGCCTGGCCGCGGTGTTCACCAAGTCACCCGCGACCATCCCCTGGTTGGCCGCACCGATCGTGACAGCTGCCTCGCCGGTCAGGACCCCGCCACGTGACTCGATCCCCGGCCCGAGCGTGGGCACGGCAGCCACCAGGTCGAGGGCCGCCCGAACTGCCCGTTCAGCGTCGTCCTCGTGCGCGACTGGCGCGCCCCAGATCGCCATCACGGCATCGCCGATGAACTTCTCGACCGTGCCGCCGTACCGCCCGATGATGTCGCTCGCCAGGTCGAAGTACCGGGTCAGCGTTTCGCGGACGTCCTCGGCATCGCGGCCTTCCGCAAAGGTCGTGAAGCCGACGAGATCGACGAACAGGACGGAGATGAGGCGTCGCTCGGCAACGGGCCCCGCCGGCTGCGCGGCGGATCCGTCCACGCGGCTCGCGGCCGGGGCCGCCCCGCCGGCCGCC
>JAXDKX010000335.1:0-2651 GCA_034666905.1 Chloroflexota bacterium
GGGCCGCGGCGAGTTCGCCGACGGGCAGATCTACGAGCACGGCGGCGAGCTGATCGACAACAACCACCTCGACATGAAGCAGCTCGCGCAGGAGCTCGGGTTCACGCTCGACAACCTCGTGCAGGCCGAGACGAATGGCACCGAGCAGCTCGGCTACTTCTTCGGGCAGCCGTACACGTTCACGCAGATGACGGACGACCTGAAGGTGATCTGGCAGCAGATCCACTCGGACATCACGGCGGCCGGCTACCCGACGCTCTACAACTCATCGACGGCGCGCGGCCAGGTACTCGACGCGATGACGATCTACCAGTGGATCGAGAACTACGTGCCGAACGGTCACCGCTCGGCGCTCGGGCAGATGCTCGATGTCGCCTACAACATCGAGTACGGCGCCGAAACGACCGACCAGGCCGCCCTCAACCTCGTCTACCTGCTTGGCTACAAGGCCAATCCCGGCAACTTCTCCGTCTTTGGCGCCTCTGACGAGCGGTATCACATCGTCGGTGGCAACGAGCGACTGCCGCAGGCGATCGCAGCCGATCTGACCGGCCGGGGCACGTCCATCAGGACCGGCTGGCGAATGTCCGCGATCGCTCGCCAGAAGGACGGCACCTATGCGCTCACGTTCGCCGGGGTCAAGGCGCCCGTGGTGGCCGACCAGGTCGTGCTTGCGCTGCCGTTCGCCGTTCTGCGCAGCCTTGATTACGCGAAGGCCGGCTTCGATTCTCGCAAGAACACCGCCATCCAGGCGCTGGGTCGCGGCCGGAACGACAAGCTTCAGCTCCAGTTCAACTCCAGGTCCTGGAACAGTACCGGGCCCTGGCCGGGCATCAGCAACGGCAATACCTATGCCGATACGGGCTACCAGAATACGTGGGACGTGACTCGCGGCCAACCTGGAAGCAGCGGGATCCTGGTCGACTATACGGGCGGCAATGTCGCGGGTTCGTTCGCACCGGCCACCCCCTACTCGGACGCCTCGAGCCCGCCGACCGCCGACTATGCCCGGGCATTCCTGGGGCAGCTCGAGCCGGTCCTCCCCGGCATCACCGCCCAATGGAACGGGAAGGCGACCTTGTCGGTGCCGGCGCTGGATTCGAACCTGGGCTGCTCCTATTCGTACTGGCGCGTCGGCCAGTACACCGCGTTCAGCGGGTACGAGAAACAGCGCCAGGGGAACGTCCATTTCGCCGGCGAGCATTGCTCGCAGGACTTCCAGGGATTCATGGAGGGTGGCGCGTCGGAGGGCGTCCGGGCCGGGGGCGAGATTCTCGCCGACCTCAAGTTCGGCTGAGGCAGGCTAGCGAGGGCGGCCCTCGCCGAGCGCCTCGAGGGACCGGGCGATGCGACGGGTCCGTGTCTCGTCAGTCTTCGCGCCCTCGATCTGCAGCACGTGCCAGGACTTGTTGCTGTACGACAGACCTTCGAAGGTGCGGCGAGCGTTCGGCTCGGCGTCGAGCGCTGCCGCGAAATCGGCCGGGACGGTCACCTCGCGCGGCGCGGTATCCAGCTCGATGTCGACGTCGACCTCGTCACCGCCGGCGACGCCTGCGCCGGCTCGATTCTCGGCGCTCACCCCGACCATCGGGATGCCGCCGACCATGGCCACGCTGCTGCGGTACGTATAGCCGCGCATCGTGACGAGCACCTTGGGGACCTTGCCTGCCCCGAGCGCTGCGACGACCTCGGGTGGGACGGCGATGCCCGCGGCGGTCTTGCCGCTCTGCAGGATGGTGGTGTGGAAGCGCATCTCGTCCTCCTTGGGTCGGGAGTCGTGAAGGGCTCGAGTGTGGCCCACGTGCGCACCATCTGACCGGTCCGCCTCGAGGGCGCCCTGAGCGACGATGCTCGACCGGGAACGACTGGCATTCGTCGGCCGCGGCGGGGGTTGATGGACCGATGCCGGGCCGGAAATGCCGAAGCGGCTCCCGAAGGAGCCGCTTCGATGCTGTCCCGGTAAAGGTGTCCGCCGAGGCGAACACTTCTGCCGCGCGTCAAGAGCATCTATCACGTCGGCTGCACCGACTACCCTGACCCTACCTACCCATGACCTTGACGCTGGGGCAGCGTGGCTGTTTGAGCAGCACGAACATCCTACCCGACACGTGGTCGTTTTCCAAGGGTTTTGTCACGTCTCTGAGTGTAAATTCCTTAACCTTCACTCGTCCTGGACGGTGACCGACGTCATGGCGATCGGATCGTCCGGGAGGTCTCGGCCATCGCGCGGCGCGCCGACGATCTTGTCCACGACGTCCATGCCGCGGGTCACCTGTCCAAACAAGGTGTAGTTCTTCGGCAACTTTCCGGTCAAATCCTGGTGGCGGATGAAGAACTGGCTGCCATTCGTATTCGGCCCGGAGTTGGCCATCGCCAGCGCGCCCCGGACGTAGTCGCCCTCGACCTTCTCGTCCTCGAACTTGTACCCGGGGCCACCCGTTCCCACGCGGCCCCGCTCGAGCGTCGATTTCTTGCCGTACTGGCCGTCGCCGGCCTGGGCCACGAATCCCGGGATGACCCGGTGGAAGACAACGTCGTCGTAGAAGCCCTTGCGGGCGAGATCGATGAAGTTGCCGGCGGCCTTCGGGGCGCTCTCGTCGAACAGCTCGACTTCGATGTCGCCGAGCTCGGTCGCAATCGTCGCCTGGGTC
>JAXDKX010000336.1:0-5326 GCA_034666905.1 Chloroflexota bacterium
ATGCTCCGCCCGGTACCGTTCGCGGTCGCCCAGGAAGATGGTGACGCAGTCGTGGGCTCGAGCGAGCACGATCGGGACCGATCGGGCGGTCAGGCCGGCGGTGGCGCCCCCGCACAGCCCGTACCCGAGGACGATCGCATCGAAGTCGGGGCCGGCAGCATCGACCTGCTGCTGGATCCGCTCGCCCAGGGTGAGCGGTTCGGCGTGGAGCGACGCGCTGAGGTGGACCACCTCGACCACGTGCGGCGATCGCGCCGCGAAGAAGTAGGCCGGCCGGAGCAGGATGTCGCAGGTGATCGCCAGCAGATGCAGGCGAGGTCCCGGATCTCCCTTCTCGGCCGTTCGGTCCATCAGGCCACGTTCCCGGCACGAGCGTCGCGCGCCTCGGCAACGAGACGCCGTGCCAGGATGACGGCCGAGCCCGCATCGGGCGCCCAACCGTCGGCCCCGATCTGCTCGGCGAACTCCTTGGTCACCGCGGCCCCACCGACCATGACCTTGAGGAAGGGCAGGTCATCGGCCGCGCGCACCGCCTCGATGACGCCGCGCATGCCACCCATCGTCGTGGTCAGCAGCGCGCTGATCCCGATGATGTCGGCCTTGTGCTCTCGTGCGGCATCCATGAACCGGTCGACCGAAACGTTCGTCCCCAGGTCGAAGATGTCGAAGTTCGCGCCCTTCAGCATCATGCCGACGAGGTTCTTCCCGATGTCGTGGAGATCGCCCTTGATGGTGCCCATGACGGCGATGCTGTCCGGCTTGTAGCCGGACCCGATGAGCAGCGGCTCCAGGAGCGCGACGGCAGCCTTCATCGCGCGCGCGCTGATGAGCATCTCGGGGACGTAGATCTCGTTGTCCTGGAAGCGCTGCCCCACGACGCCCATGGCGTCCGTCATGGCATCCAGCACGGTCTTCGGCGGGATCTCCTCGTCGATGGCCTGCTGGGTGACCTCGACCGCCACCTCGCGATCGCCGACCTCGACGGCCGTCTGGAGTCGCTTCAGATCCGCCATGCTGCGTCGTTCTCCTGCGTTTCGGGGGCCTGGGTCAGCCTGGATAGCCGGGGTACGTGCTGGTGGAGGGATCCGGTCGATGGACGATGCCGTCGTCTCCGCGATGCATCGCGGACCAGTCGCGTGCCGCCTGTGCGATGGCCATCAGGGGTTCCTTTCGGGTGACGAGCGGCACGGAACCCTCGGGCGCGAGGCCGTCCACGCCGGCGTCCATCAGGTCCCAGCACGCCTTGTAGACGTCTTCCGGCGTGCCCTGGTACAGGAGGCTCGGGTTGTTGAGGTTGCCGAACAGGGCCATCCGCTCGCCGGCAACGACGCGGGCCTCGCGAGCGTCCACCTGCGACTCGAAATGGAAGACGTCCCACCCGGCCGCCGCGAACAGGTGGACGCGGTCGATCGTCTTGCCGCAGCAGTGGAAGATCCCGGGCCCGCCCATCTCCTGGGTGATCCGCTGGTGCATCTCCAGCAGGAAGTCGCGGTACGTCTCGGCGCGGCACAGGTCGCCGGTCGTGTGGTCGGCCCACATGACGGCGTCGGCGCCGGCCTCGAACTGCGCCCGGGCGGATGCGATGCAGGCGGGCACGAACGCATCCAGGTAGCGCTTGATCTTGTCGGGGTCGAGGATCACGTCCATGAGGAAGCTCTCGATGCCGACCATCTGGTAGCCGACGGACCACGGGCCATAGACCTTGCCCACGATCGCCACGTCCGGGTAGCGGTGGCGCAGGAGCTTGATCGCCCCGGTCACGGCGGCCATGGTCGGGCGCTGCAGAAAGTCGTCGGGCACCTTGACCTGCTCGGGCTCCTCGATCGTGAACCGGGACGGGGACGGCCAGTTGTCCTTCTCGGCCCACTCCGTCTCGCCGCCGAGAGCGTCCGATTCGAGCTGCGAGTGAAAGACCGGCATGATCGTGTCCATCCCGAACACGTCGTGGGCCGTGGCGGCCAGGCGGGCCATGAGCTCGGCGTCGAGGTGCGCCTCGGGGAACGGTGCGTTGACGAGATCCATCATCTCGACCGTGACCACGGAGCTCAGCGTGCAGGCCGGGACCTTGTCGACGTGGCCGCGATAGACGGCCGACAGGAACCGCCGCCGCGGCGTCATCCATTCGCCGGCCAGAGGGTGGGTGACTTCAGCGAGCATGTGGGTACTCCGGGGCTTCGCGGCGGGAATGTGGTCGAACGGTCATTGTGCGAGCGCCTTCACCCGCTCGGCGGCGCCGCTGGCGGCGCTCCGATAGGCCGCTTCGAGGATCTCGACGGTACGGGCACCGAGCTCGGCCGGCGAGTTGTTGTCGAATGGGCGACCGGCGCCGGCGGCGACCAGGGCCTCGATCGGTCCGATGCAGTCATAGAGCCCTGCGTCGGCTGCCAGGGGCACCCGGACGTCGTCCACGGGCGAGCGATAGCGCCACAGTGTGTTCTCGCGCAGGTCCAGGTGGAACATGCCCCTGGAGCCGACGACACGGACCTCGACCGCGTGGCGGTTGTTGGCACCACCCAGGTGGCTGGACGCGCCCGACATCGTCCCGATGGCCCCATTCGTGTAGCGGATGGCCACGGCGTCGTGCAGCTCGACCTTCGCCCCAAGCGGCGCGGACATGAATGCGAACACATCCTGACCGCGCAGCTCGGTCAGCCACAGGGAGACCCCGAGCAGGTGGGTGAGCTGGGCTTGGCCGTACCCGCCGCCGGAGGTCTCCGGGCGCGACCAGGTATCAGGCTGCGGGATGTATTCGGGGGCGGCATCGGGATATGCGCCCGTCTCGGACAGGAGCTCGCGGGTGACCGAGTCCATGTGCAGGGCGACGTGCTCGATCTCGCCGACGCCGCCGTCCTCGTGCATCATCCGGTGGGCCTGGATGACCATCGGCCGGTAGTTCCAGCCGTACGAGAGGATCAGCGACTTCCCCGTTCGGCGGGCCGTCGCGTCGAGATCCCAGGCGTGGGCCGGGTCGATCGTGAACGGCTTCTCGCACATGACGTGCGCGCCCGCCTCCAGGGCGGCCTTGCTCTGCTCCCAGTGGTAGCCGGGCGGGCTGCCGACGACCACGATGTCGGGCTTCTCGGCGATGACGTCGCGCCAGTCCGTCGAGGCCTTCTCGAATCCGAAGTCCTTCTGGATCTTGGCGAGGAGTTCCGGGTTCCGTCGATTGATGATCGTGAACTCCACCTCGTCACGATGCTTGACGAGGTTCGGCAGGTGCGAGCTGACGGTCCACGACCCGGCCCCGATGACGCCGAGACGGAGCTTCGCCATGGATCTCTCGACTCCTTTCGCCGCTGCCCTCGAGGGCTTCGATCCGGTTGACGCGGTGGAATGGCGACGACTACGATGCCCGCCGGGTGGAAACGAGTCTGGAAATGATATCAGACGCGATTCAAGCGTGAATCACGACCCATGCCGCATCGGCTCGCCGACCTCGATCGTCCCGGTTCAGCCCCGAAAGGAGCCCTCGTGAGCAAGGTCCAGACCGTCGAGGCGATCCCGGTCAGCTACCCGGAGCCCAACGACTTCAACGCGCTCCGGCACCTGTGCCTGGTGAAGATCACGACCGACGACGGCGTGGTTGGCTGGGGCGAATCGATCACCCAGTTCCCGGAGGCCAACTTCGCGGTCAAGGCCATCATCGAGGGCATGGCGGAACGCGTCGTCGGCAAGGATCCGGTCAACAACGTCGCGATCTGGCATTCGCTGCGCGACCAGGCGTGGTGGTACGGCTACAACGGCGGGATCGCCAGCTACGCGGTTGCGGCGATCGACATCGCGCTGTGGGACATCAAGGGCAAGCTGCTGGGCGTGCCGGTCCTCCAGCTCCTGGGCGGCGCCGTGCACGAGAAGCTGCCCGCGGTCGCCTCCAGCCATGCGCACTACGAGGACATCGGCAAGATGGTCGAGGAAGCCCAGGAATGGGTTGCCCCGGGGCTCCACGGCCTGAAGGTCGGCCTGGGCAAACGCGGCAATGCGCGCCTCGGCTACGAGCACGATCGCGACGTCGAGTACATGCGACAGATGCGACAGGGCCTGCCCGGCAAATGGATCATGCTCGACTGTGGATGGAACGTGAAGTGGGACGTCAAGACGGCCGTTCGGCGCGTCCAGGCCTTCGAGGAGTACGACCTCCACTGGATCGAGGAGCCCCTCGGTGCCTGGGACCCGGAGGGGTACGCCAACCTGCGCTCGAAGACCACGAGCCTCATCGCCTACGGCGAGAAGGAATGGAACGTCGACGGGTTCGAGCGGATCCTCGGGACCGGGACGGTCGACGTCGTCGGCATCGATCCGGGCCGCGCCGAGGGGATCACCGGCTTCAAGCGCGCGGTCGAGCGGATCGAGTTCTACCGCCGCCAGGCGAACGCGCACTGCTGGTCGTCGGCGATCGTCACGGCCGCGAGCCTGGCGATGAGCTTCAGCTCGCCGGCCTTCAAGCTGATCGAGGTCAAGCCGCTCCGCAACCCGATGCAGCACGAGCTCGTGCCGGAGCCGATCGAGCATCGCGACGGCTGGTTCTATCCACCGACCAAGCCGGGGCTCGGCATCGAGGTCAGGCAGGAGGTCGTCGATCGGTACCGCAGCGAGAAGGTGCTGGCCGGCGGGTGACATGACCGCCCGGAGACCAGGGGCAGGCACGAGGAGGACGAGATGACATGGAGCGTTGGGGCCGGGCTCGAAGGCCGTGGCGTGATCCTGACCGGAGCGACGGGAGGGATCGGCGCGGCGGTGGCGAAGGGCTTCGCGGCGGCCGGGGCCAGGGTCATGGCGGTGGACCTGGATCAGTCGAGGCTGGATGAGCTGGTCGGTGGGCTCGAGGGCACGGGACACGTCGCCGCCGTCGCCGACCTGCGCGACCTGGGTTCCCATGACGCGCTCGTCGAGCGCGCCCGGACCGAGCTCGGCAGCGTCTACGTGCTCGCCAACCTCGCCGCCGTCCTGCGTCGCCGGGGCTCCCTCGACGAGGTGAGCGAGGACGACTGGGATTTCCAGCACGACATCAACCTGAAGTCGGCATTCTTCCTGTCCCGCACCGCGGGGAACGCCATGATCGCCGCCGGCAAGGGCGGGCGAATCATCCTGTTCAGCTCGCAGGGCTGGTGGACCGGCGGGTTCGGTGGGTCGGTTGCCTACGCTTCCTCGAAAGGTGGCGTCACCACCATGTGCCGTGGCCTGGCGAGAACCTTCGGGCCGCACTTGATCACGGTGAACTGTGTGTCGCCAGGCCAGGTCAACACGCCCATGCTGATGACCGGGCTGGCGCCCGAGGTGTACGAGACGATGAAGAAGCAGACGCCGCTCGGCTATGTCGCCGAACCCG
>JAXDKX010000337.1:0-5352 GCA_034666905.1 Chloroflexota bacterium
GCTTGCCGACCGGAACACCACGACCGTTGTCCTCGGTCGTCACCACGCCGTCGGCCTTGATCGTGACCTTGATGACCGAGGCCTGCCCCGCCATCGCCTCGTCGATCGAGTTGTCGACGACCTCCCAGACCAGGTGGTGCAGGCCGCGGATATCGGTCGAGCCGATGTACATGCCCGGCCGCCGCCGCACGGCTTCCAGGCCTTCGAGGACCTGGATGCTCGCGGCCGTGTAGTCGGAGGCGCCGGCGCGCGCGCGCTTGCGGCGGCTGCCGCCTGCGGCGGTCGTGCTGATGGCGTCTTCGGTCACGCGGTTCCTCCGGTCAGGCGGTCGTAGAGTCGTCCCAGTTCCTCGTCGCTGTAGTACTCGATCACGATGCGACCGCCTCGCCGCGAACGGGCCAGGCTGACCTTGGTCCCAAGCGCTCGACGCAGGTCCTCCTCGACGCGTGCAAGATCGGGATCGGCTTGTCGGGCCGGCGCGTCATCCGGCGTTGGTCGAGGTTCGCGCAGGCGCCGGACGAGCTCCTCGGTCTGGCGGACCGACAGCTCCTGCCCGAGGACGGAATCGAGCACGCGTGCCTGCACCTCCGGCGCGATGCCACCGAGCGCGCGTCCGTGGCCCTCGCTCAGGCGCCCGTCGGCCACGGCCGCCTGAACTTCCGGTGCGAGCTCGAGGAGCCGGAGCGTGTTGGCGACGGTCGAGCGAGCCCGCCCGACGCGCGTCGCCACGTCGTCGTGGCTCAACCCGAACCGGTTGATCAGCTGGCGGTACGCGTCGGCCGTCTCGAGCGGGTCGAGGTCGGCTCGCTGCAGGTTCTCGACGAGGGCCAATTCCAGCTGGTCGCGATCTACCAGCTGGCGGATAACCGCCGGGATGCGTTCGAGCCCAGCCGCCTGTGCGGCCCGCAATCGTCGTTCGCCCGCGACGAGCTGGTACCCGTCCACGGTTTCGGACACGAGAATGGGCTGGATCACTCCGTTGGCCAGGATGCTCGCGGTGAGCGCCGCGAGGCTTTCCGCGCCAAAGCGCTTGCGTGGCTGGTATGGGTTGGGCCGGACTCGTGCGATCGGAATGTCGATGGCACTCGCCGTCGTCCCAGCCCGTTGGGGGATGAGAGCGCCGAGTCCACGCCCGAGGCCCTGCGATCGCGCTGTCCGGTCCGGTCGATCGGTCACGAGACCCGCACCGCTTCGCGCTCACCCGAGATCGCTCCCGCGGTCGTTCGCCGGTCCCGCGCTCGGAGCTCGGTGGCCAGGGCCGCATACGCGATGGCGCCACTCGAGTCCGGCGAGTAGCGCGAGATCGGCAGGCCGTGGCTAGGGGCCTCGGAGAGCCGGACGCTCCGCGGAACGACCGTTTCGAAGACACGATCGCCCAGATGACGCCGGGCTTCCGCGGCGACGTCGGCCGACAGGTTGGTGCGCGCGTCATACATCGTCAGCACGACCCCCTTGATGGCGAGGGCCGGGTTGAGATGGTCGCGAACGAGATTGAGCGTGGCAAGCAGCTGGGTCAGTCCTTCCAGGGCGTAGTACTCACATTGGAGCGGGATGAGGACGGCGTCGGCGGCGGTGAGGGCGTTCACCGTCAGCAGCCCGAGGGCCGGTGGGCAATCGACCAGGATGTAGTCGTACCGGTCGACGATCTCCGAAAGGAGCCGCCCGAGTCTTCGCTCTCGACCTTCAACGGGTGCGAGTTCCACTTCTGCCCCGGCCAGCGCGATCGCCGATGGGACAAGATCGAGACCCGGCAGCGGTCCCGAGACGATCAGGTCCGCGACGCCGGCACCGTTCACCAGGGCGTCGTAGATCGATCGCTCGATGGAGTCCCGGTCGAAGCCGAGGCCACTCGTGGCGTTGCCCTGGGGATCCAGGTCGACGATGAGGACCTGCTCACCCGCGAGTGCCAGATAGCTTCCGAGATTGATCACCGTCGTGGTCTTGCCAACGCCACCCTTCTGGTTCGCGCAGGCGATCGTCTGACCCACTCAGTGTCCCGCTCGGAAGGCACTCACGTCGACTGATTCTACCATTGCAGGGCGTTCCAAACCCTCTTCGGGGCTGTCGCTACCAGTGTGCCGGGTCAGCCGTATCTGAGACGTATCTGAGCGTCGGCCGAGCCAACGCGTCCGGCGTTCGTGCGTCCCTCAAGTCCCCCGGAGGAGCGTGTTTCACGTGAAACGGCACCGATGCCTGGTTCCGTCGCCCAGGCTTGCCGCTCTGCAGTTTCACGTGAAACGCTCGTTCGCCACGGGGTCCGCCGTTCATTGCCCTGAATTGGGGGGCGTGGGATACTTGCGCATGACGTCGCCGCCGTACGATCTCCGCTGAGGTGCCATGTCGGCGGTCGCAGGCCTTGGGCCAATTCGCCGAGGATCCACTCGCCCGATGACCCTGCTCCTTGCTGCGGTCGGCGCGACGGTGACGGCCTTACTGGAACTCGCGCTTGGCCCGTATTTGCGGGTCGGCAACGCAGAACCGCATCTCGTGCTCGTCTTCGGAATCGTGCTCACGCTGGCGCTCGACATCGAAGCCGGGCTCGTCTGGGCGTTTATCGGGGGCCTCGTTCTCGATGTCCTCGCCCAGCGCCCGCTCGGATCGACGGCATTCGCGCTCCTGCTCTGCGTCGGCGTGTCCGCCATCCTTGGGCGACTCTTCGTTCGCATTCGCCAGATCATTCCGCTTCCAGCCGCTTTCATCTTGAGCTTCGCTTACTCGATGACCCTCTTCTTCGCATTCAACGCGCTGCAAGCCCCGATTCCGGTCGCCGATCCCATCGGCCGGATCCTTCCAAGCGCCGTCTTCGACCTGGTGGTGGCCGCCCTGATCGGCCCGTTGGCGATCACGATCCATGACCGTCGAGCCGAAGTTGAACGGATCGACTGGTGACGGGCTATCTCGACACCCGCTCGCGACCCGTCAGGCGCCTTTCCCGGTTCCTGGCTTTCGGCCTTGTCGTCGTTCTTGCCTGTGCCGGGCTCACCGCGCGCCTGTTCTATCTGCAGGTCGTCGATGGGGGGCGCTTCGCGACGCTGGCCACGCAGAATCGGACCGTTCTCGAATCGGTTCAGTCGCCACGGGGCCTGATCTACGACCGCAGCGGCCGCGCGCTCGTGACCAACGTGCCCACGTTCGCCGTCAAATTGCGGCCGGCCGATCTCCCGCAGGCCCAGCGGCCAGAGGTCGTGGACCGTTTGGCTGCCCTGCTTGGCCTTGATGCGGCCGCCATCAACGCGACGATTGACAGCAACCCCGGGTCCAACTTCGACCTCGTCCGGATCGCCGGCGATGTCAACGAGAACACCGCTCGCCTGATCGCCGAAGCCGGTTTCGAGCTCCCGGGCGTCCAGATCGCGGTTGAGGCACGCCGCCAGTACGCCTATGGCCCGTTGTTCTCACAGATCCTTGGCTACACCGGGCCAGTGTCCGCGTCACAACTGAGCGCACTCAAGGCCAGCGGCTACCTCCCGGACGACCTGCTCGGTCAGTCGGGCCTCGAGGCCGAATACGAGGCGCAATTGCGCGGAACCTACGGTAGCCAGAACGTCGAACGTGACGCGGCCGGTCGCCGGACGCAGGTGTTGCAGGCCGTCAGCCAGGCGGTACCCGGCGATTCGCTGAACCTGACGATCGATACCAAGGAGCAGAAATACGCGCAGACGGCGCTGGAATGGGCCATGAAGGAAATTGGCCTGAAGCGCGGCGTGGTCATCGTGATGAACCCCCAGACCGGCGAGATCCTCGCGCTCGTCAGCCTGCCGACGTATGACGACAACCTCTTCGCCAAGGGGATCAGTAACGCCGACTACCAGGCTCTGATCACCAACCCGGACAAGCCGTTGCTCAACCATGCCACGCAGGCGCACTACCCGCCGGGCTCGACGTACAAGCTCGTGACCGGGGCGGGCGCCCTCGCGGACAAGAAGATCACCGCATCCACGCAGGTCCTGACCAAGGGATACCTGACGCTGGGAACGACCAGGTTCTACGACTGGAACCGGCGCGGCTTCGGGCCCTGTGACATCTACTGCGGGTTCGGGCACTCGAGCGACACGTTCTTCTTCCAGGTCGCCGCCATGCTCGGCATCGATCGGCTTGGCTACTGGGCCGACCAGTTCGGGTTCGGCCAACCGACCGGCATCGATCTTCCCGGAGAAGTGTCCGGGATCGTCCCGACGAACCAGTGGAAGCAGGACGCCCTGGGCGCCCCGATCTTCCCCGGCGAGACCTACCAGGCCGGGATCGGGCAGGGCTATGACGTTGTCACGCCGATCCAGCTGATCAATGCGTACGCGGCACTCGCCAATGGCGGCACGTTGTACCAGCCGCAGATCGTTCACGACATCCTTGCTGCCGACGGCCACGTCGTCCGGGGGTTCAAGCCGAAGGTGCTGCACAAGGTGGATATTCCCGCGAGCGTCTTGAAGACGATGCGCAACGCGGCCCGCAATGTCGTCCTCGTGCGCCACACCTACAACCTGGTCGACCTGCCGATCAAGGTGGCGGGCAAGTCCGGTACCGCCGAATTCGGTATCAAGGACGCGAAGGGCCGGCTGCCGTTCCACTCGTGGTTCGTCGGCTTCGTCCCGAAGGACCCGATCAACGGTTCCTTCGACAACCACGATTCGCAGCTCGTTGTCCTCGCCTTTGCGTACGACTCCCGAACCAAGGGCAACGCGGCGACCGAGATCGTCAAGTACTACCTGCAGATGCACTTCGGGATCAAGAAGGACTACCGCTTGACCGATCTTCTCCAGCGCAGCAACTTCTACCAGAGCAACTGATGGGCGTCATCCGAGCCGAACCCGCGCGCGTCACCGACTGGGCGGCCAAGTCGGTGGGCGCTGCCTGGCGGGCCTTCGACCTGCAACTCGTGACGTACGCCGGCCTCCTGGTGGCCGTCGGGCTCGTCATGGCGTATACGAACAGCGTGGAGGGGGCCTCAGGCGCCGTCCAGGCCGACACGACCTTCAGCCGCGGGTTGATGTGGGCAGCGATCGCCGTTGCGGTCTTCGTGCTGGCGACCTGGTTCGACTACCGCTGGTTGAAGACCCTGGCCTGGCCGATGTATGGCCTGCAGCTTGGCCTGCTCGTGCTGACCCTCTTGATCGGGAACGGGATTGGTGGCTCCGCTCGCTGGGTCTCGCTCGGACCATTGACCTTCCAGTTCAGTGAGCTCGCCAAGATCCTCATGATCGTCGTGCTCGCGAGCTACCTCGCGTCCCGCGACGGCCGGCTCGACTCGCTCGGGTCGATCCTTGGCGCCGTCATCCTGGTCGGACCGCCACTCGCCCTCGTGATGCTGCAGCCGGACCTCGGGACATCGCTGGTGTTCGGCGCCATCCTCGCCGG
>JAXDKX010000338.1:0-11491 GCA_034666905.1 Chloroflexota bacterium
TGGAATCCACGAGGGCGATGACCAGGCCCGACCCCAGGGCGACAACGACCAGCGCGACCCGACCGGCCGACCTCCATCGCAGGTTCGCCTGCATCTCAATCCTCGGCTGCGCCCGGCTCAGCCGCCCTCGGCCTCGGGTTCCGGATCCGGCAGCGTCCAGTCCCATGTCCGCAGGCGCTTCAGGAGTCGTCGCCCGGTCAGGTCGAGGTGGATCGGAGTGACGGCGATCCGCCGATTGACCACGGCGTGGAAATCGGTGCCTTCCACGGCGAGGCCGGACGGTGGGGGCCCACCGATCCAGAAGTAGGGAATGCCGCGAGGATCCTTTCGCTGGATCAGCTCGTCCTGGTAGACGCGCTTGCCGAGACGCGTCACCTCGACGCCATCGAACTGGTCGAGCGGGACGGCCGGCACGTTCACGTTGATCAGCTCGCCGGGCGACAGGCCGTGCTCCATGATGTTGCGCGCCACCGTCGTCGCCGCACGAGCTGCCAACGCAAAGTCGGGATGCTCGTAGTACTCCTGCGAGATCGCGAAGGCCGGGCAGTTGTTGATGACCGCTTCCATCGCCGCACTCACCGTGCCCGAATAGGTGATGTCGTCACCGAGGTTTGCGCCGTAGTTGATCCCGGAAGCGACCAGGTCGAAGCTGAACCCGAAATAGCCGAGGAAGGCGAGGCTGACCCCGTCGGTGGGCGACCCGTCCACCGAATAGGCGAGCGAGCCGTCGGCCAGCGTCCGCTCGCGAACCCGCAGCGGGCGCATCAGGGTCTTCTGGTGGCCGACGGCACTCTGATTCGTGTCCGGCGCCACCACCGTGACGTCGCCGATCGACTCGAGCGCCTGCTTGAGGGCCAGCAGGCCACGCGACTCGATGCCGTCATCGTTGGTCACCAGGATCCGCGGACGGCTCGTCCACTCGGCGAGCGGCCGGGCGTGGGCTCGCAACGCTCGAGGGCCGGCGCGGGCCGTCCCTCCGGCGAGCGGCTCGCCGCGCTCCTTGTCGACGTCGCGCCGCTCGGTTCTCGCGCGCTCCCTTGTCATGTCCGGCGTGTCGGTCATGACGGCTCGCTCGACGCGCGCGGTTCATCGATGTCGGCGGCGCTGCCCGGCGCCGGCTCGCGTGGGACGTGGACCTGCCGCCCTTCGCGCGTCGCGAGGCGGCGCGCGGCCCGGCCGGCAACGGAGCGATCGGACGACGTTCGATGGAGGTACTGGAAGAAAAAGGCCGACACGACCGCCGCGATCGGGATCCCGAAGA
Source organism: Chloroflexota bacterium (assembly GCA_034666905.1). GTDB lineage: Bacteria > Chloroflexota > Limnocylindria > Limnocylindrales > CSP1-4 > SPCO01. Next base: position 1,262 of record JAXDKX010000338.1, read on the forward strand.
TGGCTCCCGGGATGCCGGCGATCCGGGACCCGATCAGGACGGATCCCAGGACCACGATCGGGTGGATGCCGACGGCGTTGCGCATGATCCGGGGCTGGAGGACGTTCATGACCACGACCCAGCCGAAACCCATGAGAAGGATCGTGGGAAGGAGCGCGTCCGGCTTGAGGACGAGGGCCACGATCACCGGGGGCAGCCAAGAGACGAACGGGCCGAAGAACGGGATCGCCTGGAGCGCGCCGGCGCTGACCGACGACAGGGCCACGAGCGGCAGTCCGAGCAGCAGGTTCGTCGCGACGGCGATCAGGAAGTAGATCAGTCCCATCAGCGCCTGGCCGCGGAGAAAGCCACCGAACGATCGCGAGACCGAGGTCTGGAGCAGCCGCGCCTCCTCCGCGTACGCCGGGGGAACGAGGCGGAACAGGAAGGCCACGATCGGGTCGCGGTCGACCACCATGTAGATCGACAGGAAGAAGACGATCAGCATCGTGCCGACCGCGCCGAGGCTGGCCACCGCCAGCTGCTGCAAGGGCTGGACCAGCGCGCCGGCGATGGCATCGAGGTTCGAGAGGGCGCTCGCCGCCTGCGAGACGAGGTCGACCTGGCCCAGACCGACCGACGTCAGCCACTGCTGCAGCGGGGCGACGATCGCCGGCAGGTTGGACCGGATATTCGGGATGGACTCGACGAACTGGCCGATCGAGGTCACGAGTGCACCGGCGGCGACCACGACCGTGACGACCATCACAACCACGACCAGGGTGTAGACGATGACCGCGGCCGCCGCTCGGGGGAGCCGGGGCACGGCATCCACGACCCTGGTGACGACCGGGCTGATGATGAAAGCAAGGAGCCAGGCCAGGAAGAACGTCAGGAGGATGTCGCCGAAGAAGAAGAAGACCGAGGCGACCTGGGCGACGACGATGAAGAAGAGCGCGGTCACGCCCAGCACGAGGAGCGCGCCGATCAGCCGGCGATCGCGTCCCTCGGGCTGGACATTCAGCATCGCGGTCAGCGGAGGCCCATCTTGTGGCGGACCTCGTCCATCGTCGCCGCCGCGCTCGACCGGAGACGGTCCGCCCCCGCCTCCAGGACGCCGTCGACATCGGCCGGGTGGGCCATCAGCTCGATGAACCGCTCGCGCGCCGGCGCGTAGTGGGCAACCATTCGCTCGGCGAGCAGCTTCTTCGTGTCGACGCAACCGGTTCGCGCCGTTCGCTCGCCGTCCTGGATCTCCTCCCAGTCCGGCCCGAAGAAGCGGTGGAGCTGGCAGACGTTGCAGACCTCCGGGCGGCCCGGATCGGTGCGCAGGATCCGCTTCGTGTCCGTGACCATGGACATGACCTGCTTGCGAATGGTCGCCGGATCGGCGAGGACCTCGATCGTGTTGCCGACCGACTTGCTCATCTTCCTGACGCCATCGGTGCCGAGCACGGTCGGCGCCTCGGTGAAGACCGCCTGCGGCTCCGGGAACGTCTTCCCGTAGCGGTTGTTGAAGGTCCTGACGATCTCGCGGCTCAGCTCCAGGTGCGCCTCCTGGTCCCTGCCGACCGGCACGCGGGCCGCCTTGTAGATCGCGATGTCCGCCGCCTGGAGGACCGGGTACGTGAGCAGCCCGTGGTTGATGTCATCCGGCTGGGACTGCTTCTTCTCCTTGTAGGTCGGCGTCCGCTCAAGCCAGCTGACGGGCGTGACCGTCGTGAACAGCCAGGCGAGCTCGGTGTGCTCGGGCCGGTGGCTCTGGACGAACAGCGTGCAGCGCTCCGGATCCAGGCCCAGGGCCAGGAGCGAGGCGGCCATCTCGCGGGTCCGCGTGCGCAGGACGGAGGGATCGTGGGTGCTCGTGAGGGCGTGGTAGTCGACGATGCAGTAGATCGCCTCGTAATCCCACTGGAGCGCAACGTAGTTGCGGATGGCCCCGAGGTCATTGCCCAGGTGGACGATCCCCGAGGGCTGGATTCCCGAGAAGATCCTGGGGCGTTCGGCCGCCGCGGCGATGGGCGCCGGTGCCGTGGCCAGCTCGGTCATCATGGCTGGCGAGTGTAGCCGACCCCGCTCACCCGGAAACCGCTCGGCGTCGGCGCGAAGCCGTCCGCTACCATTCGTCACGATGTCCTCCAAGCGCCCCTCGGCCGGCTCGAGCCGGCGCGAGCCGAGATGAGCCGCGCACCGCTGCGTGTGGCGGTGCTCGGCGCGGGGACCGTCGGGCGGGAGGTCGTGCAAGCGCTGCTCGATCACCCCGAGCGCCTGTGCGCGTTCGATGGCGCGCCGCTGATCCTCGCCGGTGTGGCCTGTCGGGATCTCGGCCGGGCGCGCGGCGATGGGATCCCCGCCGAGCTGCTGACGGACGCACCGGCCCATCTCGTTGCCGCTGCGGACACCGACGTCATCGTCGAGTTAATGGGTGGCGACGAGCCGGCGCGGACGCTGATCGCGGCTGCCCTGGCGGCCGGCAAACCCGTGGTCACCGCCAACAAGCACGTCATCGCGCACCATGGGCCCGACCTCGAAGCCCTGGCCCGTCGCAATGACGTCGCCCTTCGTTTCGAGGCGGCAGTCGGCGGCGGGATCCCGATCCTCTCTCCGCTTGCCTCGGACCTTGCCGCCAATGCGATGAGCCGAGTCCGCGGGATCGTCAATGGCACCACCAACTCGATCCTGAGCGCGATGGCCAACGGCGGCCGCGAGTACGGCGAGGCCCTTGCCGACGCGCAGGCGCGCGGCTATGCCGAAGCCGATCCGCGGGGGGACGTCGAAGGCGACGACGCGGTCAACAAGCTGGTCGTGCTCGTGCGGCTCGCGTTCGGGCGCTGGCTGGAGCCGGCGAGCGTGCAGCGGCGCCCGCCCAGCGTCAGAGGCGCGGGCGGTGCGGGAATCACGGGCGTGACCGCCCGGGAGCTCGCCGGAGCAGCCGCGTTCGGCATGACCATCAAGCTGCTGGCGAGCGCGCGTCGGGCCGGTGGCGAGATCGTGGCCGGCGTGCTGGCGACGGCCGTCCCGGCGACCAGCCCATTCGGCATGACCCTCGGGGTCGCCAATCGTGTCGAGATCGTTGCCGAGCCGCTCGGCACGGTGGGCCTGTCGGGTCCCGGTGCCGGCGGACCCGCCACCAGCAGCGCTGTGCTCGGGGATCTCGTGGCCATCTCGCGCGGCCTGACCTCGACCTGGGCCGGCCTCGCGCCCGCACCGCCCGGTGCGGGCGGTGCGCTCGACCCGCTCGGTGACGCGCGCCGCTGGTATGCCCTGGTTCCGCTGGCCCAGGCGGAGCTGCCGGAACTGAAGTTCGAACACGAATTCGCTGCGCTCGACGGAGCCACTTCGATCCGGGCCAACGGCGTGTCCCTGGACGACGCGCGAGCGGCCTTCCGCTCGATCCTGCCGCCAGGCGTGGACGTCACGCTCTACCCCATCGATGACTGAGCGCGCCATCGGCGCCGGAGCCGGCCGCCCGCGGCTCATGGAGCGGTATCGCCGATTCCTGCCAGTCACCGACGCGACGCCCTCGCTGACCCTGGGCGAGGGCGATACGCCACTCGTGCGGGCGAATCGGCTCGGAGCGTCCATCGGCGTGCCCAACCTCTACCTGAAGGTCGAGGGCCAGAATCCCACCGGCTCGTTCAAGGACCGCGGCATGGTCGTCGCGGTGGCCAAGGCCGCCGAAGCCGGCGCGCGGGCGATCGTGTGCGCCTCCACGGGGAACACATCCGCTTCGGCTGCTGCATACGGCGCCGCTGCAGGCATGGAGGTGATCGTGGTCCTGCCGAAGGGCCAGATCGCGCACGGCAAGCTGCTCCAGGCGCTGATCGCCGGAGCGCGGGTCGTGGCTGTCGATGGCAACTTCGACCAGGCGCTCGGCATCGTCCGGGCCCTCGCCGAGCAGGACGACCATCCGATCACGCTGGTCAACTCGGTCAATCCATTCCGGCTCGAGGGACAGAAGACGGCCGCGTTCGAGATCTGCGACGACCTGGGTAGCGTGCCCGACATCCTGGCAATCCCGGTCGGAAACGCGGGCAACATCAGCGCCTACTGGGCTGGATTCCGCGAGTATGCCGAGGCCGGCATGGTCAGCAGCACGCCGCGCATGTGGGGCTTCCAGGCCGCCGGGGCCGCGCCGCTCGTGGTCGGTCATCGGATCGATCATCCCGAGACGATCGCGACGGCCATCCGGATCGGCGATCCGGCGTCGTGGGCCAAGGCGATCGATGCCCGCGACCGGTCCCGTGGACGGATCGATGCCGTCAGCGACGACGAGATCCTGGCGGCCTACCGCGCGCTGGCGCGCGACGAAGGGATCTTTTGCGAGCCGGCCTCCGCGGCCAGCGTCGCCGGCGTGACGAAGGCGTCCGCGGCGGGCGAGGTCGACCCGGAGGCGGTCGTCGTCTGCGTGCTGACCGGCCACGGCCTCAAGGACCCGACGACGGCCGAACGCGAGGCTCCGCGGTTCCTCGAGGCGGACGCCTCGGTGGGCGCAGTCGCCGTCGCGCTCGGCTGGTAGGCCGACCGATCGTGGCTACCGACTGGCTGGCGGAGCTCGATGGCACCTCGCTGGTCGTCGAGGTCCCGGCCTCGTCCGCGAACCTTGGGGCCGGCTACGACTGCCTGGGCGTGGCGCTCGCGATGGACAACCGGATCGAGCTCGGTGTGCGCGTCGGGGGCGGCAGCGAGATCGAGCTGACGGTCGACGGCGAGGGACGCCACGAGCTCACCGAAGATCGACAGAACCGCTTCGTCATGGGCCTGGAGGCGAGCCTTCGACAGGCGGGCGGTGAGCTTCCCGACCACGTCGGCTGGCGGATCCGGATGCACAACGAGATCCCGCTGACCCGTGGCCTCGGGTCCTCGGCGGCGGCGACGGTCGCTGGCCTGCTCGCGGGAAATCGCCTGGCCGGCGAGCCACTGTCGACGAATGAGCTGCTCCGGCTCGCGACGGAAATCGAGGGTCATCCGGACAATGCTGCTGCCGCGCTGCTCGGGGGCTTCGTGGTCTCGACGGCGTCCGCGGACGGCGTGGACGCGATCCGCTTCGACGCCCCGACCGACCTGCGCGCCGTCCTGTTCATCCCGGACCTGCGCCTCGAGACAAGAGCCATGCGCGCAGCCCTGCCGAGCAGCGTCCCGCTCGCCGACGCCGTCGCGAACCTCGGTGCGGTGGCGATCGGCGTCGCCGGCCTCGCGATCGGCCGCTACGACCTCCTGCGCCGGCTCACCGTCGATCGGCTGCACGAACCGTATCGCGCAGCTGTGTACCCGCAGCTGCCCGGGATGGTCGAGGCGGCACGCTCAGCCGGGGCGCTCGGTGCCTGCCTCTCTGGCGCGGGCTCGGCAATCCTCGCGTTCGCCGACGCGGCCGGTGCCGGCCAGGTCGAGGCCGCCCTCACGGCCGCCGCCGCAACCATGGGCCTCACGGGCCGGGCCGCTGTCGTCGAGCTGCGCAACGGCGGGGCGAAGGTCGTCGCCAGCGCGTGAGTCTCAGGCCGGCGAGCCCGTCCGATCGCGAATGAACTCGAGGGTGGCCTCCCAGGCCGCCGCGCTGGCATCGGCATACTCGGGTGCCTTGCGATCGAAGAAGCTGTGCGGGGCGTCCGGGTAGGTGATCACGCGACGGTCGACGCCGGCGTCCACGAGCGCCGCCTCGAACGCCGCGACATCGGCCGGCGGGATGGCGGAATCGGCACCGCCGAATATGGCCAGGACGCTGCCCTCCATCCCTCCGGCGACATCCGCCGGGGCCGGCATCCCATTTGGGTGTGGGCCGACAGGCCGGCCATAGAAGCCGATCACGCCGGCAAGGCCAAGGCCCAGCGTCGACGCCAGGTAGGCGAGCCGGCCGCCGAAGCAGAAACCGACGCTGAACAAGCTGCGCCCCCTGCCGTCCTCCCCGGAGCGCAGCCGTTCGACTCCCGCCCGGATGTCCGCCTCAATCCCGGCCCAGGTCGTCTGCCCGACATGGGGCGTGTGCTCGAACGCGTCGCCTCGAGGCTCCGCACCGGCGGTCCGTCCGAAGTAGTCGATGGCCAGCGCGTCCACGCCATGCTCGGCGAAGCGCAGCGCCAGCTCCTCGTAGTAGCGATGGAGTCCCCGAACATCGGGAAGGATCAGGATGGCCGCACCCGATGGCGAGCCTGCGTGCGCCTCGAATGCCGCGAGCCGGTTGCCATCGGCGGCGGTCAGGACGAGGCTGCGTGAATCGAGGGCGCCACCCGCGATCGGGGCGATCGGCGGCCGGCTGTCGAGATCGAAGCACATGGCGGGTCTCCGGGTCAGGAACGACGACACGACCATCCTAGGCGCGCAGCCAGGGCGTGCTCGGCGGAGGGAGCGAGCACGCACGGTAGAATGCCTCGCGATGCCTGCCCCCCTCGTCGTCCAGAAGTTCGGCGGCTCCTCCCTGGCCGACGCCGACCGAATCAAGCGGGTTGCGCGCCGCATCGCCCGCGAACGCGCCGCCGGCAACGACCTGGTGGTCATCGTTTCGGCCATGGGCGATACCACGGACGAGCTGCTCGGTCTGGCCGCGGGGATCACCGACGAGCCGGACCCGCGCGAGCTCGACGTGCTGCTGGCGACTGGCGAGCACCAGAGCGCCACGCTCGTTTCAATGGCCCTTCACGCGATGGGCGTCCCCGCGATCAGCCTGACCGGCCCGCAGGCCGGGATTACCACGGACGGGCGGTACGGGCGGGCCCGGATCGCGGGGATCGAGCCGCGCCGTGTCCGCGCCGAGCTGGCAGCCGGCAAGGTCGTCATCGTGGCCGGCTTCCAGGGCCAGAGCGCGTCGGCCGCCGACGATGGCGAGATCACGACTCTCGGCCGCGGTGGCAGCGACACGACGGCCGTTGCCCTCGCCGCCAGCCTGCAGGCCGCTCGCTGCCAGATCTTCACTGACGTTCGCGGCATCTACACCGCCGATCCGCGCCTCGTGGCGCGCGCTCGCCAGCTTCCGCTCATCAGCTACGAGGAGATGCTCGAGCTGGCCCACCAGGGCGCCCAGGTGATGCAGGTTCGGGCGGTCGAGCTGGGCTGGGTCAACGGCGTCGTCATCGAGGTCCTCAGCTCGTTCGAGGACGCCCCCGGCACGCTCATCAAGGAGGACCCGCTCGTGGAGCAGCGCAACAAGGTCCGAGGGCTTGCCCACGACCGGAACGTCGCCAAGGTGACCGTCGTGGCCGTGCCCGATCGGCCGGGCGTCGCGCGGGCCATTTTCGACCCGCTCGCCGAAGCCGGGATCAATGTCGACATGATCGTGCAGAACGTCGGCCACGGTGGCGAGACGGACCTGTCGTTCACGGTCCCGCGTGTCGAGCTGGCCTCCGCCAAGAAAGCGCTCGATCCGCTCGTCCGCGAGCTGGGCGCCCGGGAGCTGACGACCGACGCCTCGGTGGCCAAGGTCTCGATCGTGGGGGCCGGCCTGCACAACGCTCCGGGCTACGCCGCCCGGATGTTCGGGACCCTCGCCGATGCCGCCGTCAACATCGAGATGATCTCGACCTCCGAGGTCCGGATCACCTGCATGATCGCGGAAGCCGACCTCGAAACGGCCCTGCGGGCGCTCCACGAGGCCTTCGAGCTCGAACGACCTGAGCCGATCGACGCCGACGTCGCAGCCGCCGGTTGAACCGGCGCCTCGGATGACCGCGTTTCTCGCTCGCCGCGAACGGTTCGATCGCGTCGCCTCGACCAACGACGTGGTCCGGGCCTGGCTGGCCGAGGGCATCGAGGAAGTCTGCCTTGCGGTCGCCGACGAGCAGACCGCCGGCCGGGGCCGCGCCGGGCGGAGCTGGATCGCGCCGAGCGGGGCGGCTCTGCTGCTGTCGCTCGGCTTTCGGCCGATCTGGCTCGAACCTGCTCGTGCGTGGCGCCTCGCAGCGGTGACAGCCCTCGCCATGGCCGAGGCGGCTGAGACGGTGTCCGGATTGCCGGACGGCGCCATCCGTCTCAAGTGGCCCAACGACCTGGTGCTCGAGCAGGCCGGCAGCGACTCGGAACGCGTGGTCCGCAAGCTGGCCGGCCTCCTGGGCGAGACGGACGGGCTCGGGAGCCCGGATCCGCGCGTCGTGGTCGGCCTCGGCATCAACGCCGATTGGCCCGCCGAACGGTTTCCGCCCGAGCTGGCCGGCGCGATGACATCGTTGCGCGAGGCATCGCACGGCCGGCCGGTCGACTCGGCCAGGCTGCTCGATGCGTTCCTCGGCCGCATCGAGAATGGCGTTGGAGCCCTCGGGGCGGGCGACTTCGACGGCGACAGCTGGCGGGAGCGCCAGCTGACCACCGGCCGAATGGTTCGACTCGAGACCCCCGAGGGCAGCGAAACCGTGCGCGCCATCGGCGTCGACACCCTGACGGGCGCCCTTATCGTCGAAGACGAGGCCGTGCCAGGTGCCGAGCGCCGGGTCGTCGTCGGCGAGATCCGTCATGTGCGTCTCGCCGCTCCCGTTGGAGCCAGGGTGTAACGCCGTGACTCGTCCGGCATTCAGGAGAGTGGGCCGTCCGGAGGAGGACGAGCCACGCCGCGCTCCTCTCGATCGAGACCGCGCGCTCGTCGAGGAGGCGCAGGCCGACCCGGCCAGGTTCGACGCGCTGTATCGGAAGTATGTCGCCCAGGTGTACAGCTACGCCTACTACGAGCTCCACGATCACCACGACGCGGAAGACGCCACCGAGCGGACGTTCATGTCGGCGCTGACCGGCCTCGTCCATTTCGAGGAGCGGGCCCGGCCCGGTGACGGCGCGGACGCATCCACGTTCAAGGTGTGGCTCTTCCAGATTGCCCGGAACGCCGTGGCGGAACGTCGCCGCGGGTTGCGTCGCCGGCCGGAAGCTCCCCTCGAGGCCGCCGGGGCAATGGTCGCGCCGCTCGACGTCGAGGGCGAGGCGATGCGGCGCGAGGAGACCGCGACAGCGCTCCGTGCGGTCGCCCGCCTGACCGGCGACCGACGTCGGGCCGTGGTCCTCCGCTTCGTCGACGAGATGTCCACCTCGGAGATCGCCGGGATCCTCGGCCGTTCCGACGGCGCAGTCCGGGTCCTGATCCACCGCGCCCTGCGAAGCCTCGCCCGCGAGCTGGACGACAACCGCCCGTGACCTGGCTGCCGGCGGGCCGGGACAGCCACGACATCGACGCGCTCGTCACGGACCGCTATCTCGAAACCCTCCTGACGGCCCATGCCCGCGGGGCCGACACCGGCCCGACGACGACGGAGGCCGATCCGATCCTCCGCATGATCATGGTCCGGCTGGCTCGCGATCTGCCGCGCTTTCACCCGTCGTTCCGGTTCGAGGAGGCGCTCGCCGATCGCCTGGCCGACGCGGCCGTCCGGATGCGCAACGCGTCGCACGACGCGACGCCGGAGGAATCGGCGCCTGTCGGCCCGACGTTGACCATCCTCCCCGACGGTTCCGTTCGCCTGGCGCGGTCAGCTGATCTCCGGGCTCCCATCGGTCGGCCGCTGCTGATCGGTGGTGCGTTGACCTCGGCAGCCCTGTCCCTGGCGGGCGCCTACCTCGCATGGCGCCTCAAGCGGCCATCGTCGAGCCCGATGGCTCGTGCCGTCCGCGCCGTTGCCCGGACGAGGCTCGCCTGATGCCCGTCAAGCTGCCCACCTTCCGCGCCCGTCGGAATGCCTATCCGCCAGACCTCTGGACGAAATGCCCCGACTGCGAAGAGATGCTGTTCAACAAGCAGCTCGACAAGGCCCTCCGGGTCTGCCCCAATTGCGGGCACCATTTCCGCCTTTCCGCGGCGATGCGCCTCGACCAGCTTGTCGATCAGGGCTCGTGGAGCGAGCGGGATGCCGGGCTCCAGTCGGTGGATCCACTCGGATTCGTCGATAGCAAGAGCTACCCGGATCGCCTCGCTGCCGCCCAGCTCGCGACCGGGATGCGGGACGCGGCAGTCTGGGGGACGGCGGCGCTGGCCGGCATGCCGATCGCGATCTGTGTGATGGACTTCGGGTTCATGGGTGGATCCATGGGTGCCGTCGTGGGCGAGAAGGTCACCCGGGCGGCCGAGTACGCGCTCGAGACGCGCACGCCGCTGATCGTGGTCAGTGCGTCGGGCGGCGCCCGCATGCAGGAAGGCACGCTCGCACTAATGCAGCTGGCCAAGACCATGGCCGCCATCGAGCGCCTGCGCGACGCCGGCGTTCCGTTCCTGAGCGTCCTGTGCGATCCCACGACCGGTGGCGTCTTCGCCTCGTTCGCCGCGGTCGGCGTCGTCAACGTTGCGGA
>JAXDKX010000339.1:0-4423 GCA_034666905.1 Chloroflexota bacterium
TCAACGGCGCGCTCCCCGCGGCCGGGTTCACCTACACCTCGGTCACCGACAACTCCGTCACCATCGCGAGCAGCGGCGTCACCGTCGCAGGAATCGCGACCCTCCAGAGGTACGTCAACAAGCTGTCGGCCATCACCAACCCGACGGCGGCTCAGAAGACGGCACTCGCGAGCTACCAGGCGCGCCTTGCCGATTACCAGGCCCGGTACGCGGCCGGCGTCGATTTCCGGGCAGGCGCCGGCGCCAATATCAAGACGACCTACAGTCGCGTGCCGCCAAGCGCGACCTTCGAGGCCGGCTGGCACTACCACAGCGGTCCGGTGATCGTCACGGTGACCGTCGGCACCCTCACCTTCTACGACAGCAAGTGCGGCACCTGGGACCTGGCGGTGGGCCACAGCTACGTCGAATCCCCCGGACAGGTGGTGAACGCCAAGGTCCTCCCGGACAAGAACACCGGCATCGCCAATGTGGAGTGGTTCACGACCAGGATCTATCCCGCCGCGGGGACCGACCCGATCGTGGTTCCAGCTCCCTGCACGCCGAGCTGACTTCCCGGCAGATCGGTTTTGGGGCTGAGGCGCGGGTTCCCGCGCCTCAGCGCCGCCGAGCCCCTGGGGGTTTCTCGAGCCGTTGCGATCGTTCAGGCAGGCTCGGACCGCAACCGGAGTCCGCGGAGCAGCTGGGCGTTGGCCGCGACGATCATCGTCGAGAGACTCATCGCTATTGCCCCGGCGGCCATCGGCAGGTCGAACCCCCAGGGAACCAGCAGACCTGCCGCGATCGGAATCGCGACGAGGTTGTAGCCCGTCGCCCAGACAAGGTTCTGGATCATCTTTCCGTAGGTCGCCCGCGACAGTCTGATCGCGCCCACGACGTCGCGCGGGTCGCTCCTGACCAGGACGATCCCGGCCGATTCGACGGCCACGTCCGTCCCGGCTCCAATCGCGATCCCCACGTCGGCCGTCGCGAGGGCTGGAGCGTCGTTCACCCCGTCGCCAACCATCGCGACCTTCCGACCGCCTGCCTGGAAGCGCCGGACGGCCGCGGCCTTGTCGGCGGGAAGGACCTGTGCTGCGACCTCGTCGATCCCCAGCCGGCGCGCGACGGAATCGGCCACGTCCTGGCTGTCGCCGGTGATCATCGCCACCCGGATGCCCAGCGCGTGGAGCCGAGCGACCGCCTCGGCTGATTCCGGCCGGATCTCGTCCTCGATGGCGACGGTGCCCAGGATTCGACCGTCGGCGATCACGTGGAGCACGCTCCGGCCATCGCGGCCCAGGGCTTCGGCGGCCGGGTCGGGCTCGAGGCTCATGTCGGCGAGAAGCCGTGGGCCACCGACGGCCACGGCTCGGCCGTCCACCGTTGCTCGAGCCCCTCGGCCCGGCAGCGAGTCGAAGCCCGTGACCGCCGAGGGCTCGATCCCACGCGCCTTCGCGGCGGCAACGATCGCCCGGGCAAGGGGATGCTCCGAATCCGCCTCGACGGAGGCTGCCAGTCTGAGCAGCTCCAGTTCGTCCGATGCCGCGATGGCGACGACGGCCGGCTGCCCCTTCGTCAGGGTTCCGGTCTTGTCGAAAATCACCACCTGGAGCTCGCGAGCCCGTTCGAGCGCGATCCGGTCCTTCACGAGCAGGCCATTGCGGGCCCCGAGCGATGTCGAAATGGCGATGACGAGCGGGATCGCCAGGCCCAGGGCATGGGGGCACGCGATGACGAGGACGGTTGCGGTCCGAACCAGCGCGCCTTCGCGATCCCCCTGGATCCACCAGAACGCGAGGGTGAAGATCCCGGACCCAAGGGCGACGTAGAAGAGGATGGCAGCGGCTCGGTCGGCGAGCGCCTGCGCCCGCGACGCGGAGGCTTGCGCGGCGGCAACCAGCCGCATGATCCCCGACAGCGCCGTGTCCGCCCCGACCGCCGAAACGCGGACCCGCAGGCTTCCGGCGGCGGTGATGGTGCCGGCCACGACCTTGTCGCCGGGTCCCTTCGCCACGGTCCTGGACTCTCCAGAGATCATCGACTCGTCGACGTCGGCGCTGCCCTCCGCGACGACTCCATCCGCGGGGACCCGCGCGCCGGGTCGGACGAGCACCACGTCACCGACCACCAGTGCGGACAGTGGGACGGTGATCTCGCCGACGTCGGTGACCCGCTCGGCCGTCTCCGGCAGGAGCTCGGCCAGGGCGGAGAGTGCGCCGCGCGCCTGGGCGATGGACCGCATCTCGAGCCAATGACCGAGGAGCATGATCGTGATGAGGGTCGCCAGCTCCCACCAGATCTCGACCGCGAAGAGGCCGAGCGTGCCAGCCCAGCTCGTGACGAAGGCGACGACGATCGCCAGGCTGATCAGCGTCATCATCCCGGGCTGTCGATCGGCCAGCTCGCTTCCTGCCCCGCGGAGGAAGACGAGCCCGCCGTAGAGGAAGACGATCGTCCCCAGGACGGGCGGAATCAGCGCCGAACCCGGGAAGACCGGAGCGGTGTAGCCGAGCCACTGCTGCGGGTCCCCGCTCCAGATGACGACCGGGATCGTCAACCCCAGGCTGAGCCAGAACCTGTCGCGGAACATCGCGACTGAATGGCCTTCGTGGCGATCGTGTTTCGCGTCGGCGGCCGGAGCACCGCCTGCGCCAGGCGAGGCGTGCGAGTTGCCGCGGTGGGACACGCCAGCGTCGTGATCCATTGAAGTCGGAAGCATGCGACGGGCTCTCCCTTCCCGCGACTCAGCGCCGCCGCATCGGGCGGGCTCCGCGATATCGTGCATTCCGCCTCCTGCGCACCACCCAGGCGCCGGCGCCCGCGCCGGCCACGATCAGCCCGAGCCCCGGCAGCAGCCAGCCGGGAAGAGCGGCCGCATCACGTGTGGATGGCGGCGAGGCCGGGATCGATGGACTGCCAGACGCCATTGCCGAGGCTGTCGACGCCGCGCTCTCCGCGGGCGCGACGCTGGCGCTCGGCGCAGACCCCGGCAGGATCACCGCGAAGTCCCCGAACGCAGTCACGACGCTGATGAACGTCCCGCCGAACCCTGTCGACGACGTCTTGAGTCGCTGCCACGCTCCGTCCGCGAAACGCGCGATCGTCGCATCAGCCACCGGAGGCCTGGACACCCGGAGGACGACGCTCACGCCCGCGGACACCGGTGCCGTCAGAGGCTTGCCGGCGTCGTCGGTCACCGTGATTCGATAGACGTTGCCATCGATATGCCCCTCGGTTGGCAGGCCTTCGGGCCGAACCGGCTTGATCGCGACGCTGATCGCCGTGGCCGATGACGACGGGACGAGGCCGCCGGGCTGCGCGAAGATCTGGGCCTGGGGTTCCGGCTCCGGGGTCGTCACCGCGATGAGTGCACTCCTGCCATTCCGCAGGGCAATCTCGGCCGTCGCGCCCTGTGCTCCGCCGCGTTCGCCCGGCGGGGGATCCAGCCAGACATAGGGCTCCGTCGGCACGACACCGTCGTACAGGGGTGGCGCGGCTGGCGTGGCCAGGCGCGCCCCCACGATCACGACAAGCCCAATCCCCAGGACGATCCGGGGCGCAGCACGGCCGGCCACTCAGAGCCACCAGGTGGCGAGGTCCGCCATCGCGTGCGCCATCGCGGGCGCGGCGATCCCGCCGGTTGCCAGCCGTAGGCCGGCGAACCACAGCCCGACACCGAAGTCCAGCGGCAGGACGCCCCAGCCGTACAGGGGGACGTGCATCAGCGCGAACACCAGGCTCGTGGCGACGACCGCGAGCCCAACGCCGATCGTTCGCTCAAGCTCGTCGAACAGCGCGCCGCGGAGAAGGATCTCCTCGGCGCTCGCGACCAGGACGGTGACGCCCGCCCAGGGCACGAACGGACCTGGCGGTGCGAGCGACGGAGCCAGGCTCGCACGCGTCGCCATCGCGAGGACCACGAGGACGCCTCCACCGGCGACGCCGATCACCAGCGACGACCTTCGCTCCGATGCCGGGCGCCAGCCGGCTATCGCGGCAAGCCCGAGGAGCCCGAGGCCGAAGATCAGCCCGATGGCGATCGCGTCGGCGGCGGCGGAGATCGTGGCAGCCCAGCGTAGGCCGACGATGGCGGCCAGGCCGACGACGATGACGACCGGCCTCGACAGCGACCCGGACGGCCGAGCCGCGACAGTGGTCATCGACCCAGGGGAACGAAGGCGATCTCGCCCGTCCGGTAGGTCGGCGGCCAGACGAAGGTGTATGAGCGGACGGCTTGCCACTGCCAGATCACGGCGGCAGCTCGCTCGTTCTGCCCGAGCGTCGAGGAGTCGGCAGAGAAGCGGACACCCGCGCCATTGGGCAGCGATCCGGTCGGCAGGTCGATCGATCGAGCGGCCGCGGCGACGCCATCCGCGCCCAGGTCGCCGGATCGGGTCGCAGCGGGCAGCACGTCGTGGAATAGGACCCAGGCGGCGGAGAA
>JAXDKX010000340.1:0-6084 GCA_034666905.1 Chloroflexota bacterium
GACCGACCCCGCGGCGGCGGAACGAGAGGCGACGGCGACGGCCGATCGCCTCCGGGCCCTCGCGATCGCACGGGGCGGCAACGTATCGGTCGTCGGGCCGGCACCGGCCTACATCGCCCGCCGAGCCGACCGCTGGCGCTGGAACGTCGTCCTGCGGGGAGCCGACCCGGCCGCCCTTCTCGATGGTGGTCTGGATGCACCCTGGTCGGTGGACGTCGATCCCGAATCGCTCTTGTGATTCACGGGCGACGGCGTTCGTGCGAGGATGGGCGTCACCGCAGCAAGGAGAACCTGCCATGACCGATTCGACGACCCCACCGCCGCCCGACGAGCCGAAGGCGGACGAGACGTTCACCTGGACCCAACCGTCCCCTGGATCGCATGGCCCGGCGGACGCTGCCGGGACGGCGCCAACGAGCATCCTCGAATCCGTTCGCGAGGCAGTGGACGATCTCGCCGAGCGGGCGGCTCCGTCGGTCCGTGAATTCTCGGCACGGGCCGCCGAGCTCGCCGCCATCGCCGCGGACCGGGCCGCGCCACTCGTCAAGCGAGCCGGCGAGGTCACCGCGGACGCCACGGGCAAGCTGGCAACCAGGTCGCGAAGCTGGGCGGCCGACCTCCGGTCGTCGACCGGCTCAACCGCCACGGCCGAGAAGCCAATCGAACCCGATCCCGAATCGACGCCTGACGGAGGGCCGACCGGGCCGATCTGACCGGACGCTTCGATATACTCCGCCGATGAGTGTCCGCCCGATCGTCCTCCTCGGGGATCCGCGCCTGCGCCTGAAGGGCAAGCCGGTCGACAGCTTCGGCAAGTACCTCCATGGGCTGCTCGACGACCTCGCCCACACGATGCGCGACGCTCCGGGCGTCGGGTTGGCCGCCCCGCAGCTCGGCGAGGCGCTGCAGGCCTGTGTCATCGAGGTCGAGGACCATCTCTACGAGCTGGTCAATCCGCGGATCGTGCGCTCGACCGGCGACGACCGCGACCTTGAGGGCTGCCTGTCCATTCCCGGCTACGTCGCCTACGTGACCCGTCGCGAACGCGTCTGGGTCGTTGCGCAGGATCGGCACGGGAAGAAGATCAAGGTCGCCGGGTCGGGCCTGCTCGGTCGAGCCATGCAGCACGAGCTCGACCACCTCGACGGCAAGCTCTACATCGACTACCTCGATTCGATGGACGAGCTGCTCGCCGTCGGGGCCGGGAACGAAGACGACGCGGAGGTCCTCGAGGCGACGGGCGCCCTGGCGTGACCGACGGGCGAGCCGCCGGCTCGCGCGTGCGGACGGTCTTCCTCGGCAGCGGCGCATTCGGAATCGCATCGCTGCGCCGCCTCGCGACGCATCCGCAGATCGACCTCGTCGGTGTCGTGACGGCGCCGGCACGACCGGCGGGTCGCGACCACCGGCGCACGCCGACCCCCGTGGACGCCACCGCGCAGGAGCTCGGGATTCGGACGATGCTCAGGCCCGAACGGCTTCGAGCCCCCGACGCGATCGCGTCTGTCCTGGCGCTCGGCCCCGAGCTGGCGGTCCTGGCGGACTACGGCCAGCTCGTTCCGCCCGCGCTCCTGGGACTGCCCCACGGGGCATTGAACCTCCATCCCTCGCTGCTGCCCCGCCACCGCGGCGCGACACCAATCCCGGCCACGATCCTCGCGGGCGACCAGGAGACGGGAGTCACGCTGATCAGGATGGACGAGGGGCTCGACACGGGCCCCATCGTCGCGCAATGGCGGATGCCACTGGACGGGACGGAATCGGCGCCGAATCTCGAGGACGCGCTCGAGACGGCTGCCGGGGCCCTGCTCGACGAGAACGTCGGGCCGTGGGTACGAGGCGAGATCACGGCCCATCCCCAGCCCGTGGAGGGGGCGACGATGACCCGGGCGCTGCGCCGTGAGGATGGCCGGCTGGATCCGGGCCGGCCGGCTCGTGAGCTCGCGCGCCAGGTCCGTGCCTACCAGCCATGGCCCGGCAGCTTCATCGACACCAGTCTCGGCCGGCTGATCGTCCACCAGGCTGTTGTCCTGCCAGGGCAACCCGGCGAGGCCGCCGGCAGGCTCGTGGCGAGCGATCGAGGGCTGGCGTTGACGACGACGAGCGGCCGGCTCAGCCTCGAGCGAGCCCAGCTTGCCGGGCGCAGGCCCACGGATGCGGCGGCGCTCCTTCGGGGGGCGCCGGGGCTGGTCGGACGAACGGTCGAGCTGCGCTAGCATCGTGACCATGAACCTCGCCATGGCACCGATCACCCTCGATCGTCCGGGGCTCTCCGGCGTCCCGCTCGATTCGCTGGCGGCCTGGCTGGCGGAGCGTGGGGAGCCCTCGTACCGGGGACGGCAGATCGCGGAGGCTGTCTTTGGCGGGACGGTCGGTTCGATCGACGAGATCGCCACGTTGCCCATCGGGCTGCGACGCGACCTCGCCGCGGCGTTCCGCTTCGATACGCTGGTCGAGACGGACCTCCGCGTCGCCGACGGGGGCTTGACCGAGAAGGGCCTGCACCGCCTCGAGGACGGGGCGCTGATCGAGTCGGTCCTGATGCACTACCCGGCGCGGCGCGGCGCCCGGGAGCGGCACACGCTGTGCATCTCCAGCCAGGCCGGCTGTGCCGTTGGTTGCCCCTTCTGTGCCACGGGTGAGCTCGGATTCGGCCGCGACCTGCAGACGGCCGAGATCGTGGACCAGGTCCGATCCGCGTCCCGGCGCCTGCTGTCCGAGGGTCGGCGGCTGACGAACATCGTGTTCATGGGGATGGGTGAACCGCTGCTGAACCTGGATCGGGTCCTGGCCGCCATCGAAGCGCTCAACGACCCTCGGCGATTCGGGCTTGGAGCCCGCCACATCACCGTCTCCACCTCGGGCGTCGTGCCTGGCATCCGCCGGCTGACCGCCCTCGGTCCGCAGTTCACCCTGGCGGTTTCCCTGCACGCCGCGCGCGACCCGCTGCGCGACGTCCTCGTCCCGCTCAACCGGCGCTGGCCGGTCGCGGAGGTCGTGGCGGCGGCTCGGGAGCACTCGCGCGCGACAGGTCGCCGCATCAGTTACGAGGTGACGATGATCGGCGGCGTGAATGACACCGAAGCCGACGCCACCGCCATGGCGGATCTCCTTCGCGGCGACCACGCTCACGTCAATCTCATCCCGATGAACCCGGTCGCCCATACGCCATGGACCGCGAGCCCGATGCCCGTCATCGAGCGATTCGCCGAGGTTCTTCGATCGGCGGCGATCGAGACCACGATCAGGCGGAACCGCGGGCAGGAGGTCGGGGCCGCCTGCGGCCAGCTGGCGGCGGAGCGCGCCGGTGAGCCGGCCGCGCCGGCCGTCGCGCGCCGTCGCGCCCGACTCGTCGCCGAGAGTGCCGCCGCCCTGCTCGGCGAGCGCAGCCATGAGCCGGCGCCGGCCGGGGTGGGGGACTGAGCGTGGCCGACGGGCGAGCCCTCGTGTCGGCCAGCGTCCTCGATGCTGACCTGTCCAATCTCGCCAACGCGGTGCGGCGGCTCCAGGCGGCGGGCGCCGATCGGATCCACCTGGACGTCATGGATGGCCATTTCGTCCCGAACCTCACGTTCGGCGCGAAGACGATCAAGCACGTTCGTGGACGAACGGATCTTCCACTCGACGCCCACCTGATGATCAGCGAGCCGGGCCGCTATCTCGACGAGTACCTCGATGCCGGCTGCGACTCGATCACGTTCCATGTCGAAGTCGACGAGGAGATCGCGCCGACGCTGCAACGAATCCGGGCAGCCGGCCGCGCTGCCGGTTTGTCGCTCCGACCGGCCACGCCGCTCGCCGCCATCGTGCCCTTCCGCGAGCTGCTCGATATCGTCATGGTCATGACCGTGGAGCCCGGCTTCGGCGGCCAGGCCTTCAGGCGCGACGTGGCCAGCGAGAAGCTGCTCGCGGCTCGCGAGCTGCTCAGCCACAAGGCCTATGGCGGGGAGGTCCATGTCGACGGCGGGGTCAATCGCGAGACCGCCGAGTTCGTCGGCGCCCTCGGCGTCGATGTCCTCGTCGTCGGCTCGGCCCTCTTCGCCAAGGGCCGCGACATGGCTCGTGAAATCCGCCTCATCAAGTCGCTGGCGGATGAGGGCTACCAGTACGGGCTCAACAACGGCATCCCACCGATCCCGCGCGATCGGATGGTGACCTTCACGGCGCTCCCGAAGCAGCTCGCCCGCCGCTTCATGGACGAGATCGAGGCTGGAGGCATTCCCGTCGTCATGCTGCGGGGCGACGGCCGGATCAATCCGGATGGCGTGCGCGACTACGACCTCCTCGTGCCGGCGACGGTCGAGGCGCTGGTTGCCGAGCGGCATCGCGAGGCTCGCTCGGCGTACGAGCGGGAGGCCGACGAGTGGCGCGCGGCCTTCATCCGGGAACGTGGGGTGATCGCGCCACCCAGTCATCCGTGAGGGCACTCCTCCAGCGAGCGACCCGCGCCGCAGTTCGGGTCGACGGCGAAACCGTGGGCGCGATCGGGGAGGGGCTCGTGATCCTGCTCGGCATCGGGCCCGACGATACAGAGGCGATCGCTGACGACCTGGCTCGCCGGACAGCCGAGTTGCGCATCTTCCGTGACGCGGACGGGCGGACGAACCGTTCGCTCGTTGACACGGGCGGCGCCGCGCTTGTCGTGTCCCAGTTCACGCTCTACGCCGATACCCGGCGCGGCCGCCGGCCCGGGTTCACCGGAGCCGCCCCGGCGGAGCTCGCGGAGCGGCTGTGGCGCTGCTTCGCGGACGCCCTCGGGAACCTCGGGGTCGAGGTCGCGACCGGTCGGTTCGGGAGCGAGATGCAGGTCGAGCTCATCAACGACGGCCCATTCACGATCTGGCTCGACACCGACGATCGCTGATCCGGCCGGACATGAAGAACCGGCCGCCGCCGGCGACCGGTTGGTCCGTCGTGGATGCCGACCGCCGCGTCACGCGACGGCGGCTGCCTTACTTGGCTGCCTTCAGCTGGGTGCGCCGGCAGCGCGTGCAGACAAGCGACTTGGTGGGCGTGCCCTTCAGGTCGATGACCAGGGGTTGGAGGTTCGGTTGCATGCGGCGGTGCGCTCGAACGCGGTTCATGCCCGACGATTGCGGGTTGAAGCCGCCCATCGAGACCTTGCCGCAGATTGCGCAGGAGCGGGCCATGCGTGGTCCTCTGGAGGATTTCGTGAGGGATGAGGCCCGGGTTGGGCCCGAGCGGAGCGGTAGAATAGCACACGGCCCGCGTCGCCCCCGGTCGGGGGCCGTCATCAGCGGCCGACGGACCCGCTACGACCATGAGGAGAGCGTCCGCGTGCCAACGGACAGGATGCCCGGCCGATCGCTGGTCACCAGGCGTGCCGTCGTCGACCTGGTGCGGACGGCAGCGGTGGGCTCATATGGTGTCACCGGCTTCGCCGGCGGTCCGTTCGAGCGTCTGCTTGGGCGCCTGGGCCTTCGCCAGCCGGGCATCCGGCTCCGGTTCGACGACGGCATCGATGTCGACCTCGAGCTGACCGTCGCATTCGGCGTGCCGGTCGCCGAGGTCGCGCGGCAGGTTGATTCGGCGGTGCGATACGCGATCCGGCACGCGTTGGCGCGGGAGGTCCAGCGGGTCACCATCCACGTCGGCGGTCTCCGCTTCGGGCCCGGCGTGGTCCCGCCGGTGATCGTCGCGCCAGCCTCCGGCGCGATCGGCCCGCGCGACCTCGCGGACAGCGGCACGGACGTCGCTTGATGGCCCGTCGGACCTGCGATGGTCCGGGCCTGCTCGAGGCATTCCGAGCGGCGGTGGTCAATCTCGAAGCGCACGTCGACGAGATCAACGCCCTCAACGTCTATCCCGTCCCCGACGGCGACACGGGCTCCAACATGCTGGCCACCGTCCAGGCCGCCCTGTCCGAGGCCGATGCCGCCGCGGGCCAGCCAGCGGAACGGGTCGCCGCGGCCATCAGCTTCGGGGCGCTCATGGGCGCCCGCGGGAATTCGGGGGTCATCACCAGCCAGATCTTTCGTGGGATGGCCGAGGGCCTTGGCGGGAAGAGCCGGTTCAACGGTCTCGATCTCGCGCACGCCCTGTCTGAAGGCGCACGAACGGCCT
>JAXDKX010000341.1:0-4367 GCA_034666905.1 Chloroflexota bacterium
CGACGGGTCGCCCGGCGGCGTCGGCGACGTAGACCGCCCCCAGGTGGACCCGGCCGACGGCGGTCGTATCGTCATTGAGCAGGCCGACGAGCCTGAACTCCGGTACGAACTCGGCCACCAGCTCTTCGGCCCATTCGCGGCTCAGCCCGCCGAGCAGTCCGCGGTCGCCCGGATTCAGGTGGCCGCCGACCCCGATCGAGTAGTGCCCGTGCAATCGTGAGTCGCCCCCACCGGTGGTGCGCTGCATCAGGAAGTACCGGGATCCGTCGCGGAGGACGAGGTACGGGATGATCTGCTTGAACGCCGGATCCTGTTCCATGGCCGGCCGTGCCTCGTATCGTCCCTCCCGCTCGACTCCGGCGACGAACGCTGCCAGACCGTCGGTTCGCAGGCCGTACCAGCCGGCTTCGTCGGGCACCGCCGCGCGCGGCACCACGAATACCCGTTCCTCGAGGGTCACGAGTCCTCGAGCCGCCCCTTCACCGCACGCAGCCGATCCTCGATCGCCGTCTCGTCCGGACCGCCCGTACGTTCGAGCTCCGACTGCCAGCGCTCCAGGACGGCCCGAAGGTCGCGCAACCGAGGCGCGATCGCGGCGGCGTTGGTGACCGCGATCCCGGCGCCCATCGCCGGATCGCCTCGTGCCAGGCGCGTCATGTCCCTCCAGCCGCTGGCCGCCAGCGCGGACGCGGACGCCCAATCCGCGCTGGCCGGGCCGGGAGCAGACCCGGCCACTGCCTCCACGAGGGCGGCCGCGAGGAGGAGCGGGAGATGGCTGACCCCGGCAACGGCTCGATCGTGGTCATCGGCCTCCATCCGGACCGTGCGTGCCCCGCAGGCTCGAACGAGCGTCTCGACCCGTTCCACGTCGCCGGCCTCGGCGGAGGCGCCGGCCACGATCACCCAGGGTCGATCGACGAACAGGTCGGCTCGCCCCGATGCGTAGCCGGCCGAATCCAGTCCCGCCATCGGGTGGCCCCCAACGTATCGCAGGCCGAGCTCGTTGGCACGATCCAGGAGCATCGATTTGGTGCTGGCCACATCGGTGACGACGGCCGACGGCGGGAGCGCGGCGCCCAGTCCGGCCGCCAGCTCCCCCATCATCGCGAGGCAGGCCGGGACCGGCGCCGCGAGCACCACGAGGTCTGAGTCCCGGAGCGCCTCGGCGGCACTGGCGGCCGCCAGGTCGATGATTCCTTCGGCCTGTGCCTGCGCGGGGCCTTCTCCCGACGGCGACCAGGCCGCCGTGGTCCATGTCGATACCCCAGCGCTGGCGCGAACGGCGCGCGCGATCGAACCCGCGATCAGACCGAAGCCGAGGAATGCGATCCGCATGCCGGCGAGTATCGCAGCCGACGACCCGCCGAGTGTTCGCCCTCAGCGACTGCGACGCCTGCCGGTGCGTCGCTCCGCTTCCCGTCGCTCCCCGGCCTCCTCGGGCGGGCCAGGATCGTCTGGTGGGTTCAGGCGCTGGTTTCGAATCCGCCGGTCGGTATCGCGCCGCTCATTGCGCAGGTTGGCGCCGCACCGCGGACAGCGCCGCTCCTCGGCAAAGAGCGCCTCGAGCGGCTCGACCGTGTAGAGCTGGCGTCCGCACGACCAGCACGCGAGCTTGGGCATGAACGCGAGGGCTCGTCAGACCTGGGGCAGCCCGGCGAGGGCAGCCTCGACCCGCTCGAGGGGGTACTCGTAATCCTCGAGGCTCCCGTCCAGGTAGCGCTCATAGGCAGACAGGTCGAAGTGGCCGTGCCCGCACAGGTTGAACAGGATGACCCGCGCCTCGCCAGCCTCCTTGGCCGCGAGGGCCTCGTCGATCGCCGCGCGGATCGCGTGCGTCGGCTCGGGAGCCGGCAGGATCCCCTCGGCGCGGGCGAACATCACGCCGGCGGCGAAGCTGGAGCGCTGGTGAACGCTGCGGGCCTCGATCAGGTCGTGCTGCTTGAGGAGGCTGACGAGGGGGGACATCCCGTGGTAGCGCAACCCGCCGGCGTGGATCGGCTCCGGGATGAAGTCCGAGCCAAGGGTGTACATCTTGACGAGCGGGGTCAGCTTGCCCATGTCGCCGAAGTCGTAGGCGTAGACACCCCGAGTGAGGCTCGGCGCCGCCTCCGGTTCGACGGCGATGATCCGGTGCCTGGCGCCGTCGCGGAAATTGCGACCCAGGAACGGGAAGGCGAGGCCGGCAAAGTTGGAGCCGCCGCCGGCGCAACCGATGACGACGTCCGGGGACTCACCGGCCATCCCCATCTGCTCGATGGCTTCCTGCCCGATGACCGTCTGGTGCAGCAGGACGTGATTCAGGACCGAACCGAGGGCATATTTGGTGTCGTCCCGCGTCGCCGCGTCCTCGACCGCCTCGCTGATCGCCATCCCGAGGGATCCGGGGCTGTCAGGCGTGTCGGCCAGCACATGTCGACCGAAGTTGGTGGTCAGGGACGGGCTGGCAACCACCTCGGCCCCGTACGTCTCCATCAGGATCCGGCGATACGGCTTCTGGTCGTAACTGGCGCGGACCATGTAGACCTTGACCTCGAGGCCGAACAGCGCGCCGGCGAAGGCCAGCGCACTCCCCCATTGCCCGGCGCCCGTCTCGGTGGCCAGGCGCTTGACGCCTTCCTGCTTGTTGAAGAAGGCCTGCGGGATCGCGGTGTTCGGCTTGTGGCTGCCCGATGGGCTGCCGCCTTCGTACTTGTAGTAGATGTGAGCGGGCGTATCGAGGGCCTGTTCGAGTCCGTGGGCCCGGTAGAGCGGGCTCGGGCGATACAGGCGGTAGGCGTCGCGAACGGGTTCAGGAATCTCGATGTTCCGCTCGACCGAGACTTCCTGGCCAATGAGCGCCATCGGGAAGAGCGGCGCGAGGTCCGCTGGTCCGATCGGCTGGCCCGTGCCCGGGTGCAGCACCGGGAATGGCGCGACCGGCAGGTCGGCAGCGATGTTGTACCAGGAACGCGGGATGTGCGACTCGTCGAGCACGAACTTGGTCTGGCGAGAATCGGACGGCGCCATGGGATCTCCTGACCGGCGGCGAGACACGGACCGAGGTTCCGCTCGATCCTGGGGAACGGGAGCCTAGCGCGCCTTGCCGGGAAGGCGCAACCACGTCGGACGGCGGCGGCGGCGCACCGGACGAGACCAGCGGAGGCCCGAGCCCAGGAGGGCCATCGGCACGATGACGAACGCGCCACCGGATTCGTCACCCTCGTGGTGGCCGTTGCCGTTTCCGCACGGGCGGGCCTGCGGCTCGCTGCCCTTGTCCTGTCCGGGCGGGACGCCAGCGCCGGTCGGACACGGCGGGTGGTCCTGCTCCTCGGTCCCGGTGTTCGGCGTCGGCTCCGGGTTCGGCGTCGGCTCTGGGTTCGGCGTCGGCTGCGGGTTCGGCGTCCCCGCCGGAACGGGCGTCGGCGAGGTCTGAGGAAGGGGTGTCGTGGTTGGCTCCGGCGTCGAGGTCGGCGTGGGAGTGGCGGACGAGGGAACGATCGGTGTCGCGTCCGGTGTCGGGGTCGGGGTCGGAGTCGCAAACGGGGGCACGATCGGTGTCGCGGTCGGTGTTGGCGTCGGCGTCGGTGTCGGCGTTTCTGGCGCGGTCACTGGCGCGGCGACGACCGGCTTGGGCGTGGCCCGCGGCGTTGGTGCCGCAGTGGGCCGCGGCGTCGCTGCTGGCGCCGATGGCGGCGTCGGCCGTACGGTTGGCGTGGACGGCGGGGTGGGACTGGCCACGGCTGGTGGCGTGACCGTCGGCTGCGCGACCGGACCGGACGTCGCGGCCGGGGTCGGAACCACGGCAACCGTGGAGTCGGATGGCAACGCGGCCGGCGTCGGTGTCGGCTCCGCGGCAGGGGTTGCGCCCGGGGTCGGACTCGGCAGCGAGGATGCCGGCGTCGGAGCTCCGCCGCCTGGTGGGGCCTTCGTCGGCGCGGCCGTCGGCGCCGGCTTTGCGGTCGGCGTCGACAGCGTGCCCGGGACCGGCGACGGCACTGCGGCGATGTTCTGGTTGGGGACTTCGGTGGGGCCCGGAACGACCGTCCCGACCGTCAGGGCGATCCCGGCGAGCACAAGATTCACGAGTCCAAGGGCCACGACGAGGCGGGCTCGCTGGGCGACCGTCACGGCGAAGGGGGGACTCCTCTCACGGCGCTGCGAACTGGGATCTCGGGGGTCGAATGGTAGCACCGACCGGGCCTTCCGGCCGTCCGGCGCGGCCCCCGGGATGGCAGATCCGTCAGGCCAGCGTCACCAGCTCCAGGGGCGCGTAGCGCGCCGGGCCGTCTCCGGTCAGGCTCTCGAACAGGCCGATCCGGTCGACCCGGCAATCGATCGCGAGATCTGCTGCAACCTCCATCAGGTGCGCGCCGATCCTCGATCCGGCC
>JAXDKX010000342.1:0-5951 GCA_034666905.1 Chloroflexota bacterium
GCGCGGCGTCAGACGGTCGTAACTCGGCGACCGGAAAGCGAGCGCCAGACGAACAGCACGACGATCGCCCCGAAGACGGCGACGATGATGCTCTCGACGTTGAGGCCCGTGACGTCCGCCACGTGGAGGACGGTGCCGGCGATGAAGCCGCCCACGACGGCGCCAATGATCCCCAGGATGACCGTTCCGATCACACCTTCGCGTCCGCCAGCAATCATGTTTGCCAGGAACCCGGCAATGGCGCCGAGCACGATCCATGCAATGAGACCCATCGTCCTATACCTCCGCTGAGCGGTAGACCGCTCGACTTCCGGTGCGGGCAGATGCCTGCCAACGCGTCGAGGCAACGGTGGCGTGTGGCGGATTACTGCCACCCATTCGTGCGATCAGGCGGCATTACAGCCATCCGGCAGACTGCAGGTCTATCCGATGACGCCCCGGGACTGAAGGATCGACCGCACCCGATCGCGTGGTAACGCGGGCGTCCGGTGACCCCGATAACCCACGACCTCCTCGTTGGCCACAAGGGCGTTGAGAACGGCCTCCTCTGTTGCCTGGACGACCGCTGCGAAGAACGGGTCCAGGAAACCCCATGGAACGAACCCGATGCCGTCGAGGGCACCCTCGCCCTGTCCGTACAAGGTGCGAAAGCCGGGCCTGAAGGCGCCGGGATTGCCGGTCGACAGTGCCAGGAAGAGGTCGCCCGAGAAATGCGAGCCGGTCGTGCCGGTCCGCGCCAACCCAAGCGTGACCCGCCGGGCGAGGGCACGACACTGGTCTGGCAGGAGCGGCGCATCCGTGATCACCACCGCAATGCACGAGCCGGCACCCTGGGGTGCGGCGAACGCGTCGGCC
This sequence comes from Chloroflexota bacterium, assembly GCA_034666905.1. Lineage (GTDB taxonomy): Bacteria > Chloroflexota > Limnocylindria > Limnocylindrales > CSP1-4 > SPCO01. The sequence continues at coordinate 856 of JAXDKX010000342.1, forward strand.
ATCGGGTTGTCGTCCGCAAGGGCTTCTCCGAGCGGGACTCCGGCTATCGTGAGCTCCTGACGGGCACCGAAGTTGGCCTGCACGAACATGCCAACGGTGTACGTCGCCGCCCCGTAGGCAACCAGCCGCGACGCCGTTCCGGAGCCTCCCTTGAACTCGTAGCAGTTCATGCCCGTCCCGCCACCGACGGAGCCTTCCTCCATCGGGCCGGCAACCGCCACTTCGAGGGCGCGGACGCCGACGGCCTCGGTGACATGGCCGCCGTTGATGTCGTTGAGGTACCCGTCCCACGTCTCCCCGGCGACGGGAAGCAGCCAGGCGTCTGCGAGATCGGCGTGGTGGGTGGCCGTCCAGCGTACGATGGCCGCGTGGGCGATGCCGACGGCGTGCGTGTTCGTGACGCAGATCGGCCCGCTCATCGTCCCCGATTCGTTGATCCAGGACACGCCGGTCATCTCGCCGTTTCCGTTCTGCGAGTGATAACCGGCTGCGCACGGGTCGCCGGGTTTGGCGCTCCCCCGCGGATGGATCGCCGTCACGCCCGTCCTGACCGAATCTCCCTCGACCAGGGTCGCGTAGCCGGCTTCGACGCCGGGAACGTCGGTGATCGCGTTCCACCGCCCCGGGCGACCCCGGAAGGGAATGCCAAGAGCCCGCGCGCGCGGTTTGCCCGCAGGCGTCGCGAGATGCGGATCGGCGATCGTGCTCACGGCTACGGCAATGCTTCGTCGCGGATCGGTTCTCGCAGGTTCCACGCACGCCCGCGCTGGGGCAGGATGTAGACCGCCCAGTAAATCAGCCCGATCAGGATCGTCGCCCCGGTCACGATCAGCGCGGTCGTTGTCTGCTGGGTGGTGACATAGACCAGGGCGGCGAGCGCCAGCAGCGGCGGGACGGGCCAGAGCGGCATGCGATAGGGGCTCTGATCGGTGGCGCCAGTCAGCCGGCCGACGAGGGCCGCGATCGAGATCAGGGCATAGTCGGCGACGAGGACGGCGCCGGTCAGCGTGATGAGCGTGTTGAGGTCGACTGTCAGACACAGGATCGCGCTGACGATCCCCACGAGCGCGGTCGCGACCCAGGGCGAGCGGAAGCGTGGATGGACCGAAGCCAGCCAGTCGTTGACGATCCCCGGCCAGGCACGGTCGCGGGCCGAGGAGTACAGGATCCGGCCGAACTCGAGAATGATCGCGAGGGTGGCGTTGAAGATGGCGAGCGCGATGCCGAGCGAAACGAGGGTGTTCACGGTCTCGTTCGATGTCGCCTCGAGAAAATAGGTCATCGGGGCGGGATCGCTCGTCACCTTTGCCAGGTCGGGGGCGCCGAGGAGAACCGCCGTCGTGGGGATGAGCTCGGCGGCAACGGTGATGACGAGCGACCACAGGATCGCGACCGCGATTCGACGGCTCGATCCCTGCGTCTCCTCGGAGAAGTTCACGGCATTGGAATAGCCGTTGTACGCGAAGACGCCGACAGCGGTGGCCGTGAGGATGACGCCGAATGGGACGGGATTCAGGCCCCCGTCGGCACCGCCGACGACCCATGACCCGAACAGCTGGCCGATGCGGTCGGCGTGGAAGTTGGCGAGCCCCAGGATGGTCAGGACAAGGAGCGCGAGCAGCTCGATCAGCAGGAAGATGCCAGTCAGAATCGCGTTGGTCCGGATGCGAAGGATGCCGACGATCGCAGCGACGACGCAGACGATCGCGCCGGCGATCCGCGTATCGACCGTGACGACGCTCCCGATGTACTGGGCCGTACCGAGGGCGATGACCGCAGGAATGAATGCGACGCTGTTGAGCATCAGTGCGAACGTCGCGAAGCTCAGGGCGTTTCCAAGCCTTGCCCACGGACCCTTGAATGCGTGCCAGACGAGGGCATAGTCGCCTCCGGCGATGGGGAATGCCGCGGACAGCTCGCCCCAGCAGAAGGCCATGAAGATGCCGATGATCGCGGCGAAGAGCAGCGCCAGGAACGCCCCGGTCCCAGCCGTCAGGATGATGAACGGAATGATGATGAATACCGATGAGGCGGGGGTCACCGCCGAAACCGTGATCGCGACATTGCCCAGCACGCCGAGCCCGCGGTGCAACTCCTGCACATAGGGCGATCCGCCAGCCGGCTTCGTCTCCATCTGATCGCTCACGAGGTGCCCTCCCGCATCCGATCGCTTGAGCCCCGGCGACGTCGGGGTTCTCGCCCGGAAGTCAGGCCGATTCAGCACGGTTGCGACGCCAAGGTCAAGTGCGAACCTTGCGGTTTTCGGCGCGGACCACGGGGACGGCCGCTCCTCGGACGCGCCTCGCACGTGGGATGATCGGTAGGCGATGGATGCCGTCTACTTCGCCCTCGGCGTGCTGCTGCTGGTGCTCGCGTTCTGGGACCTGTTCGAGACAATCGTCGTGCCCCGCCCGACGCCCGGCTGGTTTCGGATCAGCCGCTACCTCGTTCGGGGTTCATGGCGAGGCCTGCGGGCGATCCGTGACGGCAAGCCGGGCAGCTCCTATGACAGAGTGCTGGGCCTCTTCGCCCCGGCCATGGCGGTGGCCCTGCTGGCGGCATGGATTCTCTCCCTGATCGTCGGGTACGGCCTGATCATGTATGCGCTGCGCGACGAGCTGCAGCCGGTCCCGCCCGATTTCGGCTCCGCGCTCTACTTTGCTGCGACCACCGTCCTGACACTCGGATTCGGCGACGTCGTCGCGGTTGGCGCTCCAGCCCGGGCCATCATCATCACGGGCGCCGTGACCGGCCTGGGCGCTGTCGCCCTCGTCGTGACCTTCCTGTTCTCGCTCTACGGCTCGTATCAGCGTCGGGAGATCCTGGTCGTCGGCCTGCAGGCCGCGGCGGGGGCTCCTCCGTCGGCCGTTGCGCTGCTCGAGACGCTTGCCCAGCTCGACCTCGTCGGGCGACTTCCGGACATGTTCCTCGACTGGGAGCGCTGGGCGGCGGAGGTGCTCGATTCTCACGTCGCCTATCCGTTGCTGGGTTTCTTTCGCTCAAGCCACGACAACCTGTCGTGGATCAGCGCCCTCGGAACGGTCCTCGACGCCGCCAGCCTGGTGCTCACGACCATCACCGGCGTTCCGCGCGGCGAGGCGAAGCTCTTCAAGCGGGTTGGCGCCCACATGGTGGAGGACATCTCCAACCTCGGCTTTCGCCTGGGCGAGCCCACGAGCCTCGACCGCTCCGCGTTCGATGCCGCTTGCGATCGCCTGGAGGAGGCGGGCTATCTTCTCGAACCTCGAGCGCTGGCATGGCCGGCCTTCGAGGCCGCTCGCGCCACCTATGCGACGAGGCTCGAAGGCATGGCAACGTACTGGGCGACGCCGGCCTCGTCGTGGCTCGGCGATCCGGTCGCGCTCCGGTCGCCGCTCCACCCGCAGGACGATCCATAGCGCCGCCGATGCCGCGATCGGCCCGAACGTCAGCCTGGTTGGTCGCTCATGGCGCCCAGGGGTGCATCTCGATATCGCCCGCGGAACCGGCTGCGCCGAGGCAGGGTGGGACCGTCGCGTCGGTTGGTGACAGCGGGGTCGCGACGATGCGCCCGCCGTCGGCCAGGACGAAGGCGACGGTCACCGGCGCAACCGGCGCCGGACCGCAATAGTTGCCGTCCTGAACAAGGGTCGTGAGGATCGCACCGCCGGCAAGCGTCAGCGTATCGGATCCAGAAGGCGCGACGCCATCGATCAGGATCGTGTCGCGGCCATCGACCAGCTGCGGCTTCGCCGTCGCCTGCTCGAGGCATGGGCTCGGGCCCTGGTTGGTCAGCTCGACGTGGGCGATCCGATGCCCCGCCGCCCCTTCCCAGAGCGTGATCCGGGCGGCAAGCTGCGCCACAGCGCATGGGCCGATCGTCGGGGCGACCGTGGGCTCCAACGACGTCCCGACCGACGGTGTCGCGGATGCAGGTCCCGACGAGGCGGGCGCAGGCGACGCTGCGATCGCGGGCGAATTCGACGGTGGACCGCCGACGCCGCCGACGCCGGCCGGGAGCTGGCCTGAAGCGACGATGAGCGCGGCCGAGCCGACCACGACGACGACGGCCATGCCCGCGAGCACGCGAGCGTATCCATGCATGCGAGGTGTCCTCCATGGGAAGCGCGTGGCTCCCCGTCGTTGCGGGATTGCGGGAAACGCGCCAAGAATCGTGTCGAGGAGCGGACTCGGCGCTTCCGCCGGGCCGTCTTCCATCAGATCCTGCAGCTGGTCCTCGAAGGTGCGCCTTGGATTCATGCGGTCCGCTCCTTTGAGCTCGTCGGACGAGCGTCCGCCTCGATCGCGGCACGCAGCTGGCGTGTCGCGTAATGGAGTCGGGACCGCGCGGTTCCGGTCGGGATATCCAGGGTCGCGGCGATTTCCGTGAGTGGGTAGCCGAGGTAGTGATGCAGCACGAGCACTGCGCGCTGCTCCGGAGACAGCCGACGGAACCCACGCTCGAGCTCATCACGGTCCGCAAGCGAGCTCGCCGCATCCTGGGTGATGGACTCGTCAGACGGGATGAGCCGGACGCCAGCGCCCCACTGGCGATTGCGCGCCGCTTCGGCGTAGCAGGCACGCACCACCAGTCGGTAGAGCCAGGCCTCAAATCGCTCCGGGTCGCGCAAGGTTGGGAGGTCTCGCCACGCGTTCAGGAAGGCCTGCTGCGTCGCATCCTCGGCGAGATGCACGTCGCGGAGGATGCGGTACGCGAGCGCGTAGCACCGGTCGATCGAGGCAGCGGCCAGCGCGGAGAAGGCGTCCTGGTCGCCGCCCTGTGCCCGTTCGACGAGACCGTCCCGCATGTCGGCTCCTGCCTGGGCTGCCAGTCTGGCTGCCTACCGAGTATGGAATGGGCGAGGCATCAAACGTTCAATCCTCACCGGTCCTGGCTGTTGCCGTGCGCGCCGCGGACTTGATAGGCCGCCGTAACCACCACGGGGGCGAGTTGGTGCGACTGCGACGGTGGCCGGACCACGCTGTCACGATGGATCGGGACCCATTCCTCGATCAGGCGATCGACACGGCCATCAGCCGAACGCGCGACGCTGAAGGTGCGTTTCAGGAGGAATTGGAGCCGGACGAGGTTCCTGTTCCGGCGGCGGCTGAGCTGG
>JAXDKX010000343.1:0-8715 GCA_034666905.1 Chloroflexota bacterium
CCGGTCCGGCCAGCGTGACCAGCCAATCGCACACGACGTTGAAACCGAGGTCGAGGTACAGGGCGCCCGCGACGGCTTCGAATGTCGAAGCCAGCAGTGACGGACGCAGACGGCCGCTGCGCTGGGACTCGCCCTCACCGAGGAGGAGGTAGTTGCCGAGCTCGATCCGGCCGGCCAACCGGGCCAGGCCAACGGTCGAAACGATCGCCGCGCGTCGCGCCGACAGGTAGCCTTCGTCTTCCTCGGGGTGACGCGTGTAGAGCGCCTCCGAGATGGCAAGGTTGACGACCGCGTCACCCAGGAATTCGAGGCGCTCGTTGTGGCCTCGAGCGCTGTCCGGGTGCTCGTGGTGCCAGCTTGAATGAACGAGCGCCTGTCCCAGCAGGCCCAGATCCTGGACGGCGATGCCGAGGCGCTCGGCGAAGGCTTCGGCGGGAAGCACGTGGCTCGCCGTCCGCCCGCGAGCCGGCCGTGGCCTGCTAGGTGGCCCGCTCGTCGATGTAATCGACGGCGTCCTGGACGGTGCGGATCTTCTCCGCATCCTCGTCCGAGATCTCCGTCCCGAACTCCTCTTCGAGGCTCATGATGAGCTCGACGAGGTCGAGCGAGTCCGCGTTCAGGTCATCGACGAACGACGCCTCGGGCTTGACCTCATCCTCGTCGGCGCCGAGCTGCTCGACGACGATCTTCTTGAGGCGCTCGTAGGTTGTTGCCACTGACTCCCTCCTCGGAGTTTGGTGCTGCTGCCGTCTGTCGGGGGCCGCTGGGCTCCGCTGCGATGTTCCCGAGGACGCCATTCATGAGGCGTCGCATCGGGTCTCCACTGTAGGTGCGTGCCAGCTCGACCCATTCGGCGATGGCCACCCGGGCCGGCGTGGCCGAGTGTAGCACCTCGGATATGGCGGTACGGAGGAGCGCCCGGTCCATCCGGGCGAGGCTGGTGACCGGGTATTGGGGTGCCCGCCGGGTGATCTCGGCGTCGATCGCGTCGCGGTGCGACATCTCCGCAGCCACCAGGTCCCGGGCCAGCTCCGCCGCATTCGCGTCCCGTTCCTCTTCCGCCAGGTGGCGCTCGAGGACGGCGTCCGCGGTCCGCTGGCCGAAATCGGCCTCGAACACCGCGGCGAGCGCGAGACGGCGACCGGTCCTCCGGCCGCGGACCCGGTCAGCCCCCGACGCCATCGACCAGGACGGTCACTGTCCCAAGATCCAGGCCCAGCAGCCGCTCCACGGTGGCGCCGACGGCGGCTCGGACCTGGCCCGCCAGGGGGCCGATCGCCTGACCCGGACGGGCCACGATCCACAGTCGCACCAGGACGCGATCGTTGCGCAACTGCACGGAAACGGCCGGGCCGGCGAGCAGCCGGCGCCACGCCGCGCCCCCGCGTCCAACGCGCGCAACACCTGGAACCTCGAAGGCCGCCAGTCGCACGAGCTGCGCGATCACGCCCTTGCCCACCGTCAATTCGGGGCCGGTCACGATGCCTCCCTGGCGCTCAGCGTGTTCGGTGACACCGCCGCCAGCGATTCGGCGATGAGGGCCGGCACACGTGCGCGGGCCGTCGTTGCCGCGACGTCGCAGGCGAAGCCGATCATCCGGCGACGAGCTCGTCCGTGGGTAATGATCACTGTCCCCTTGACGCCGAGCAAGGGCGAGCCGCCCGCCCGTTCGTAGTCGAAGATGCCGCGAATGCGTGCGATCCCGGGGCGCAGCAGCAGGTACGCCAGGCGGCCGCGAAGCGAGCCTTCGAGCTCCGTCCGCCACAGGTCGAAGATGAAACCCGACAGGCCCTCGAAGAACTTGATCACCACGTTGCCGAGCACGGCGTCACAAACGACGACGTCGGCCTTGTGGTCCGGCAGGTCCTTGCCCTCGATATTGCCCTCGAATCGGAGCCCGGAGGCATCGAGGAGCTCGGTGGCGCGCTGGATACGAGCGTCACCCTTGCCCTTCTCCTCGCCAATCGAAAGGAGCGCCACGCGCGGCTCGGCGACCCCCAGGACGCGCTCGGCGAAGATCGCGCCCATGCGCGCGTATTGCGCGAGATTCTCGGCCGTGGAATCGGGATTGGCACCGATATCCAACAGGACCATCGGGCCGGATGCGGTGACCATCTGGACCGCCAGCGCGGGACGATCGACCCCGGGCAGCCGGCCAAGGCGCAGGACTGCGGCGGCCATCCCGGCGCCGGTATGCCCCGCGGTCACGACCGCGTCCGCCTCACCGTGGCGGACCATGTCCATGGCGACCAGGATCGTCGAGTCCTTCTTCTCGCGAAGGGCCAGTGCCGGGTGCTCGTCCATGGCGATCACCTGCGACGCGTGAACGATCGAGACGTTGGCTGGCAGCGCGCCACCAACCAACCGGATCGTTGCGTCGTCGCCGACCAGGATCAGCCGGTCCTCGGGATGCTTCCGGGCGTAGTCGAGGGCACCGGGCACGACCTCCGATGCCCCATGGTCGCCGCCCATCGCGTCGACCGCGACGCGAACGCCGCCCGGCTCCGCGCGCAGCGACGATGGCTGCGGTCCGGTCACCGCGTCAGCGCGCGGCGTCGTCGGTGGCGGCGGCGGGCTTGAGCTGGATGGCGAGTCGACCGTTGTAATAGCCGCAATTCGGGCAGACATGATGCGGCAGCTTCATCTCGTGGCAGTGCGAACACTCCTCGAGCGACGGCAGCTCGAGAGCGAGGTGCGCACGTCGCTCACCCTGGCGGGCATGCGAGACGCGGCGCTTGGGGACACCCATGGGCCTGTGTGTGCTCCTGTGTTGGGATCATCGTGGGTCGCGACATGCACGGCGGCCGGACCGACGGCGGAGTCTACCGCGAATCGGACCGGCTCGTCAGCCAGCGTCCGATCGGAACGCCCGCAGCGCCTCCAGGCGCGGGTCGATGTCGTCGTCCGGATGGTCGTGCGAACCCTCGTCGAGGCGGCCGCCGCAGACGATGCACAGCCCCGGGCAATCCGGCTGGCACAGCGGCGCGATCGGCTCGGCGAGCAGGATCGCCTCGCGGACCGGCGTCTCGAGATCGAGCTCATGGTGGTCGCTGAGACGGAGCACGTCCGGCTCCTCCGCGTCGGAGAGCGGGCGGCCGGTGGCGATGTCCAGCGACGGCAGGTACTCCTCCTGGAGCCGGATCTCGAGCGGGATGGTGACGTCGCGCAGGCAGCGGCTGCATTCGAGCGCGAGCGCGGCATGGAGGTCCGCGTGCGCGAGGATTCCGCGATTGGTGCGGAGCAGGCGCACGTGGCCCGAAACAGGCTCAGCCAGGCTGAGGTCCTCGCCCAGGTCGATCGTGGCAGCATCGACCTGAAGGTTTCGCTCGGCACCGGGCAGCTCACCGAGGAGTCCGCCAACGTTCCACAGGAACGGCGCGTCGGTAGCGAACGAGGTCACCTCTGGGCCTGGGAGGGCTCGGTCGCCTCGTCCTCCCAGTGCTCGTCGCGCCCTTCCCCATCGGGCCCGGTCTCGATGTCCTCCAGGGACGCACGCCGCTCGTCGAGCAGGGCGATTCCCTTCTTGATGCTCTGCAGGGTCTTGACCACGTCGCCCTCGAGGCCGACCAGGACCCCAACCGCGTATTCATCGGCACCGCGCCTGATCTCGTCGGCGTCGGCATGCGCGTCGGCGATGATCTGGCCGCTCAGGGCCTCGGCCGCCTGGGTCAGCCCTCGCTCGTCGATGAGGAATGCCGCCTGTTCCTGCGCCTTGGCGACGATCCGTTCGGCCTCGTCCTGGGCCTTCTCCATGATCCGCTCACCCTCGGAGTTGATCCGCTTGGCCGCGCGAACCTCCTCGGGCACGGCCACTCGCAGCTCGTCGATCAGGCCGAGCGCGGCGTTCTGGTCGAGCACGACGTTGGTGGTCAGCGGCAGCTTCTTGCCGTTGGCGATGAGCGACTCGAGGCGCTCGACGAGGAAGATGATGTCGATCTGGCTTGCCCTCCAGGCAGCGGGCCCGCTCGGGACGGGTCGGGCCGGCTCGATTATGGCACGTGAACCGGGCTTCAGCGGCCCTCCATCGCTCGACGGAGGGCCGTTCCGGCAGCGGCCGGGATCATCGTCGAGACGTCGCCGCCGAACGACGCGATCTCGCGAACAAGGCTCGAGCTCACGTAGCCGTTGCTGACGGATGTCATGAAGAAGACCGTATCGACCTCTGGGGCGAGCACGTGGTTGTTGTGGGCCAGCTGCATCTCGGTCTCAAAATCGCTGATCGCTCGCAGGCCCCGGACGATGGCGCTGGCGCCCCGAGCGCGGCAGAGGTCAACCGTCAGCCCGTCGAAGGCTTCGACCTCGACCCGGTCGTGCCGCGGCCCCGCCGCCAGGAGCGCCTCGCGAATCACCACCATCCGGGTTTCGACGTCGAGCAGTGGCGCCTTCCGTGGGTTGGCCAGCACGGCCACGATGACCCGCTCGAAGAGTTTCGTGGCACGCTCGATGATGTCGAGATGGCCATTGGTGATCGGGTCGAACGAGCCCGGATAGACCGCGAGGCTGTTCATCCGCCCTCCTGGCGCCGGTAGAACGTCAGTGCCGACTCGCCGAAGCGGCGCTCCCGGTCGGATGCTAGCAGGCCGATCTGCTCCGGCGGGCGGTCTCGCCAGAAGTGCTTGGCAACAATGCGAGCGCCCGGCGTCAGCGGTATGCCCGGGGCGCCCAACCAGGCGAGCACCCGGTCCCGGAGGTCGGTCTCCGAGTACGGCGGGTCGAGCAGGACGATGCCGAATGGCAGGTGCTCGTGGGCCTGCCGCCCGATGAACGCGGCAACGTCGGCGCGGATCACGAGGTTCCTGGGGCCGGCAAGATTGGTCGCGCGCAGGTTCGCATCGATGACGCCGGCCGCCACCGGATCCCGCTCGACGAAGACGGCCGACGCGGCGCCGCGGGAGAGCGCTTCGATGCCGCCGCCCCCGCTGCCGGCGAACAGGTCGAGGATTCGCGCTCCCGGCAGATCTGGCTCGAGGATGGCGAACAGCGTCTGCTTGACGCGGTCCCCCATCGGCCGGGTGGCGGGACCTGGCGCCTGGAGCCGGATGCCCCGTGCCGATCCAGCGATGACCCGACCCGCGTCAGCCATCCCATGGCCGCGACATCAGACGCCGCTCGCCGGCTCGGCGGCAGCGACGCGCCGGAGCCAGCCGCTCTCGAGCTCGGCGGTCAGCGCCGGCCGGGGCGGGATCATCCGGCCCGCCGCGTCGAGAAGGGCCTCGGCGTGGGCCCGCGCGCGGACCGCAAGGTCGCGGTGAGCCGCCACCTGGAGCGACGCGACGCGGAGGCGCGGGAAGCCGCTCTGGGCGAGGCCCAGGACGTCCCCCTCCTTGCGCAGCTCGAAGTCCTTCTCGGCCAGCGCGAACCCGTCATGCGTCTCGGCGACGGCCTTGAGGCGAGCCTGGGCAACCTCGTCCGTCGAGTCCGAGACGAGCACGCAGAACGATTCGACGGAACCGCGCCCGACCCGGCCGCGCAACTGGTGGAGCTGGGCGAGGCCGAACCGATCCGCACCCTGGATGACCATCATCGTGGCCGCCGGGACGTCGACCCCGACTTCCACGACGGTTGTCCCGACCAGCACGTCCAGCTCGCCATCCCGGAACCGGGTCATCTCGGCGTCCCGCTCAGACGCCTTCATCCGCCCGTGGACCATCCCGACCCGCAGTGGATCGAGCAAGGCGCTCAACCGGACCGCTTCGCTCTCGGCGGCGACCGCGCCTTCGGTCTCGTCGGCTCCCTCTTCGATGAGCGGGACGACGACGAAGGTCCGATGGCCCATGGCAGCCTCCTCGCGAACCTTCCTCCAGGTCCCCTCGAGATCGCCCGGCCGCTTCCGCCCGGTTCGGATCTGGACTCGCCCGGCCGGCGGGGTTCGCAGGTCGGAGACGTCCAGGTCGGCATAGAGCAGCTGGCCGAGGGTCCGTGGGATGGGCGTCGCGGTCATCAGCAGGACGTGGGGCGAACGGCCGCCGGCCTTGGCCTCGAGCTGGCCACGCTGGTCAACCCCGAATCGGTGCTGCTCGTCGATGACGACGAGGCCGAGGTCGGCGAACGACACCGCCTCCTGGATGAGCGCATGCGTACCGACGACGACGAGCGCCTGGCCCGACGCGATGGCCTCCAGTGCCTTTGCTTTCACGTCGGCCTTGAGCGAACCGGTCAGCAGCGTCACGCCGAGTCCGACACCCTCCAGGAGCGCCCCAACGGTCTCGAGGTGCTGACGCGCGAGGAGATCCGTCGGCGCGAGCAGGGCGCCCTGCAGTCCTGCTCGGGCCGTTGCGGCGAGGGCGTACGCGGCAACGGCGGTCTTGCCCGACCCGACATCGCCCTGGAGCAGGCGGAGCATGGGCGTGGCCCTCGCGAGATCGTCGCGAATGGCGTCCATCGCCGAGACCTGGTCCACCGTCAGGTCCACGGGCTGCCCGACCCTTGCGCCGATCGTGTTGATGAGTGCCGTCCTCGTGGCCAGGTCCGCGGCAGGCTCCACGGTCACGACCGGGGCGGCATCGCGGACGCGTTGGCGCCGACGCTGGACCATCCCGACCTGGAGCGCGAGGAGCTCGTCGAAGGCGAGTCGCTCCAATGCCGCATCGCGACCCTCGAAGGTCTCCGGGTAATGGGCTTCCTCCACCGCCCGCGCAATGGGCACCAGGCGCTCCTCGGCCAGGATCGAATCCGGCAGGTATTCGGGGTAGGCGTACCCGGCCTTGTCGAGCGCCTCACGAATGGCCGACCGGAGGCGTGCCGCGGGCAGGCCGGCGGTGAGCGGGTAGACCGGCACGATCCGGCCGGCGTGGAGGACCTGCGCGTCGCCGCTCATGACCTGGAACTCGGGGTTGTCGAACGTCAGCCGTCGCCCGAAGTGCTTGATCTTGCCGGACACGACGACCTCGCCGCCGATCGGCAGGCGGCGCTCGATGAAGCGGCGGCCGAACCAGGTCGCGTCAACGCTGCCGGTATCGTCCTCGAGTCGCGCGATCGTGCGCTGGATTCGTCCCCGGAAGCCGGGCTCGACCCGAACGTCGCCGACGGTCGCCTGGACCGAGACGACCGCCCCGTCCTGCTCCATGAACAGGTCACCGAGCCGGCGCATCTCGCGCAGGTCGTCGTAGCGCCGCGGCAGGTGGAAGAGAAGGTCCCGGACGGTATAGAAGTCGAGGCGGATCCCGGCCCGTCGAAGCTGAGCGCCCGCGGCGAGCCCCGAACGCGCGAGCGGGGTCGACAGCAGCTCGACTGGGTCGGTCGGGACGGGTGTCGGGGTCGTCGCCTTGGCCATCGCTACTCTGCGGCGATCAGGTACCGGTAGTACGGCTGGCCGCCGTGCCGCACCTCGACGTCGATTCCGGGAAGGGCCGAGCCGATCCGCCGAGCCATCTGCTCGGCCTCCCCAAGGCCGGCGCCGTCGCCGTAGAAGAGCGTGATCAGCTCGAAACCCGGGGTCAGGGTCGCGACCGCGGCCAGAACGCAGGTCTCTCGATTGCCGTTCACGGCAAGCAGCCCATCGTCGGGGCCCAGCGCGATCGTCTGACCGCGCTTGATCTTGCGGCCGCCGATCGTGGCATCGCGGACGGCTTCAGTCACGACGAGACTCTGGATCGCCCGGGCCGCTTCGGCCATCGGATCCACGTTCGCCGCGGCGTCGAGCTGGGGATCGAGGGCCAGGAGGGCCGCGAACCCTTCGGCCGCATTTCGGGTCGGCACGACGACCACCGAACGTTCGGTCATCGACGCCACCTGGCGGGCTGCGAGCACCACGTTTGGATTGTTCGGCAGCACGATCACCTCGCGCGCCTGTACCCCTTCGACGGCCGCAAGGAGCTCGCCCGTGCTCGGATTGGCGGACTGGCCGCCATCGATCACGCCGGCCACCCCGAAGTCCCGAAAGATTGCCGCGAGACCGTCCCCGGCGACCACCGCCAGCACGCCAAGGGCGGGCACGGGCGTGGATTCCGGCGGGGCCGTCGCCGAGTCGTCACGGGTTTCCGCGCCCGTGAAGTCGGCCGCCCGTCGCTCGCGGACATCTTGCGCCTGGCCATCCAGGTTCTCGACGCTGATGCGGCTCAACGCCCCGACGGTCAGTCCATACCCGAGGACGAGATCCGGGCGATCGCTGTGGACGTGCACCTTCAACGCTCGACCGTCGCCGGCAACGAGCACCGATTCGCCGATCGACTCGAGATGATCGCGGATCGCGTCCACGTCGAGCGGGCCGGCGTGGTCGGGCTGCACCAGGAACATCGTCTCGTAGCCGAAGCCGTCGTCCGCGTGCGCGACCAGCGTCGAGAGCCTGGCACCCGGGACCGCGCGTGCCCGGCCCCTGGCCGACCCAGCCTGCGCCCGTCCGCTCATGTGGAGCAGCGCTCCCTGGAAGAGCCGGTAGAGACCCTGCCCGCCGGAATCGACGACGCCGGCCTCCCGCAGGATCGCGAGCAGGCTGGGGGTCCTGGCGACCGATCGTTCCGCCGCGTCGAGCGTCGCCCGGAGGACCGCCTCGATGTCCGGATCGCGTTCGGCCGCGGTGACGGCGGCGGTCGCCGATTCGCGGATGACCGTCAGGATCGTCCCTTCGACTGGCTTCGCGACGGCGCCGTAGGCCGTTCGTGCGCCTTCAGACAGGGCGTGCGCGAGATCGAGACCGTTGAACCGGCTCTTCCCGCCAAGGCCCTCGGCCATCCCACGAAAGATCTGGCTGGTGATGACCCCCGAATTCCCGCGGGC
>JAXDKX010000344.1:0-9223 GCA_034666905.1 Chloroflexota bacterium
TGCATGCCGGAGCCGTTGTCACCGAACAGCGGCTTGGGCATGAAGGTGGCGACCTTGCCGGCGGCCGCCGCGACCTGCTTGACGAGGTACTTGTACCGAAGGACCTTGTCGGCTGTCTCGACCAGGGTGCCGTAGCGGATGTCGATCTCGGCCTGGCCCGGGCCGCCCACCTCGTGGTGCTGGACCTCGACGTCGATGCCGGACGCCTGGAGGGCGAGGACCATGCGCGAGCGCAGGTCCTGCAGCTTGTCGAGCGGTGGAACCGGGAAGTAGCCCTCCTTCGGGCGCGGCCGGTGGGCCAGGTTCGCGGTGCCGTTGCGGCCGGAGTTCCAGATGCCTTCCTCGGAGTCGATCTCATAGGAGCTCTTGTAGCCGGTCGTCTCGAAGCGAAGCGAGTCGAAGATGTAGAACTCGAGCTCCGGGCCCCAGAACGAGGTCGTGGCGATCCCGGACTCGGCGAGGAATCGCTCGGCCTTGCGACCGATGTAACGCGGGTCGCGCGAGTAGGGCTCGCGGCTCCCGGGCTCGACGACGTCGCAGGTCAGGATGAGGGTCGTGACGTCGAGCGTCGGGTCGACATACGCGGTGGTCGGATCGGGCATGAGCAGCATGTCCGACTCGTGGATGTGCTGGAAGCCACGGATGCTCGACCCATCGAAGCCGATCCCGTCGATGAACAGGTTCTCGCTGAGCTCCTTGACCGGGATCGAGAAGTGCTGGGCCTGGCCGGGCAGGTCGACGAATCGAAGGTCGACGATCAGGGTCCCGGACTCGCGGGCCAGGGAAATGACGTCGGCGACGGTCGTGGTGGGAGCCGCGACGCCGGTCGGGATCCGCTCGAGGGTGGTCATCCGATCCGATTCCTCCGTGACGGGGGCGGCCGTTGTGCAGTCAGCACCACATTTCGCGGCGAGCCACTCGTTCGGAACGGTATCAGCGGGTCGGGTTGCGGTTCAGCGCCACCATGACCACTGAGGTTTGTGCATTTTGCACAATCCTGACGGCCAACTCCAGGGTGAAGCGCAGATCCGGGTCCGACAGGTCCCAGTCCGCGAGCTTCTCGAGCCGGCCGATCCGGTACGCAAGCGTGTTGCGATGGACGCCGAGCAGGGTCGCGGCCTCACCGAGACTGGCCGATCCGACCACCGCTCGCAGCGTCGCCAGCCGTTCCCGCTGGACCTCGGCCCGCCCAACCAGGATCGGGCCCAGGAGCTCCCGGGCCTGGCGCGTCCCGTCGGGAAGGTTGCGAAGGTTGCCGAGAAGGAGATACGCCGGCAGCCGGGCTGCGCGCACGACGCGCGGAGGCTCGGGCAGGAGCTCCGATGCCTCGAGCGTGGCCCGCGCAGCGGCTTCGGCGGCCGGCCGCGCACCCGGCTCGTTGAAGGGCCGGGAGACCGCGATCGTCCGGTCCAGGAAGCCCGCCAGCCGCTCGGCGATCGCGAGGCCGGCCGGATCGTCAGCAGGGGCGGCAGCGACCAGGCGAAGCTCCAGGCTCTCCGAGCTGCCGCGGAGGATCAGCCGCCGTGGCGACATCAGGATGCGCAACTCGCCTCGGGTTTCCTCGCGCGCTGCGATGTCGTCGGGCCCGGTGGCAATCCCCTGGCTGGCCAGCATGACCACCCACGGCGGTCCGTCGGCCGGCAGCGGGTCGCCTCGCCGGGTCTCGTCGCGCGCCTGGCGGACCGCGGCGTCGCGGGCCAGCTCCAGGGCCAACAGCGCGGCGATGCGATCGGCGGAGATTCGTTCGAGTTCATTGGGCGGCTCGTCGCCGAGCAGCACGAGCCGGCCGGCCGCGCTCGGCTCGCCGGGGGCACCCGGAATCTCGACCCGCAGCGCGCCCCCGGAGGGCCTGGCCAGGTAGCGAGCCACGGCCGCGCCGGCCGCCGGCAGGTCGACCGGGGCGTGGATCGCGATCGGATCGCCCCGCCGGCCCTCGATCACGACAGCCCGGCCGAGGAACGACCCGATCGCAGCGGCCAGGACGTCCAGCCCCCGGCCGAGCAGGGCGAAGCGGGCAAGCTGGGCCTCGAGCTCCGCTGCGCGCCGATCGAGCTCCGACCGGCGATTGACGAGGAACCCGATCACGCTCCGTTCCAGGCCCACCGGATCCACCCGGCCGAGCTGCAGGGCGGTCAGCCCGGCGGTCGTCGTGGCGACGCCGAGCGCTTCGAGCGCATCACCGCCGGTCTCGCCCTCCACGAGCAGGACGGCCGGCACGCGCGCCCTTGCAAGGGCGACCGCCAGCTCGTCGATCTGCGCCGTGCCGGGTGCCACGAGGGCCAGGGCCGGCCCCGGGATGAGGGCCAGGTCGCCGGCCTCCAGCGCATCGAAGGCGGGCACGCGCGGCTTCAACACCCGGACCCAGCCGACCTCCCGCTCGCCGCGCTCGACGCTCAGCTCAACCCCACCAACCGGTCGGGCGGTCGGGAACAGGGCTCGGTGGATGTCGTGGAGCGAGGCCATTCTCCGGGAGGCTCAGCCGGATCCGCGGGCGGCCACGAGCTGGTCGAGGAGCCGTCCGAACTCCCGCTCCACGTCGACGTACCGATCGGACCGCCACACGATCCCGAGGCGGCCGTCCGGCGCGAGACGGGTCCACACCCGTCGACGGGGCCGGTAGAAGCTGATCGTGATGCCCGCGATCAGCGACAGGAAGGCCAGCCAGATCAGGCCCTGCCCGGGATCCTGCTTCGCGATAAGCAGCGTGTAGGCGCCGACGTCGCGGAGCTCGATCGTCAGGCCAACGTCCCGCGCGATGCCGGTCTCGCCCTTGGCCAGCGCGAGGTACTGGAAGTTCTGCGGAACGGGCGTCCCGTCCGGGTTCGTCCCGATGACGCGATACGGCTCGATGAGCACGATGGCCGTGCCGTCGGCCTGCCGCCGCAGGAGCAGCTGGAGTCCGAGATCGGTCCCTGGCACGCCCTGGATACCGTACGGCGAGCCGGCGGCGGCGTCGGTCAGCGGGATCGCACCATCCCACAATGGCTTGCCGGCCGCGTCCCGAACGACCAGGTACGGCGCCGGCCCGAACCCGTTCTGGTGGAACGTGTAGCCCGCGACCGAAAGCGGATCGTTGACGCGGATCGTCTTGCGGGCGATCTCGCGGCCGTCCTGGTAGACGGCGAGGTCCGTCGTGAAGTCCGTTGCCTGCCCCGTATCGAAGCCCGGCGCGGCGAACGCAAAGTTCTTGACCAGCAGGAGCCCAGGCGTTCCGATCGGCTGGACCGTCAGCGAGCTCCCCTCCGGGACCACGAGGCCCTGCTCGTCGCCCAGGCGAGCCGTGACCGCCGCGGCGACCAGGAAGAGGATCAGCCCGGTATGCGTGAACAGGGTCGCCATCTTCGTGTATTGGTGGCGATCGCCATACAGGTAGCGCGTCCCGTCGGCGGCCGTCGCTTCCTTGACGTGGAGGCCGCTGCGGCGAAGCACGCGACGAACCGCATCTGCGGAGACGCCTGACATCGCGGCACGATCGGGAAGGCGCGGATCGAAGAACGGCTCGGGCTGGTCAACCCGGATCTCCCGGACCCCGCGCCATAGCTTTGGCGTCCGGTCGAGCGTGCAGACGACGATCGAGACGACCAGCACCACGAGGCCCGCGCTGAACCACGGGGAGCGGAAGATCGCGAATGCGCCAAGCCGCTCCAGCACGTCCACCACGCCGGACCCCAATAGCGGGTCGTATCGGGCGTGCAGGTCGTCGAGGGCGGCCGCGTAGTCGGACGCCGACCGGAACGCGAACGACGGCATCTGCTTGATCGTCATGCCGACGACCGCGAGCAACGTCAGGACGATGATCTGGGCGACCGCGAAGTCGACCTTGGTCAGCAGGCGCCAGAGCCCGCGACCGAGGCGGGCGACGAGGTTGAGACTGTCGGTCGGGATCGAGGCCGTGGAAACGGCAGCCGGGGTCGCGATGGCCGGGGTCCCCGAGACCGCGCCTTAGACCGCGCCGACGGCCGGAACGGGCTCGCGGGTGGTCGCTGCGGCAGCGGCAGCACCGAGGGCTGCGCTGAAATCGTCCTGCAGGTCCTCGAGATCCTCGAGGCCCACGGAGACGCGGAGCAGCCCGGGGGTGATGCCCGACGCCTCGAGCTCCGCCGCGCTGAGCTGGCGCTGCGAGGTCGACGGCGGATGAACGACCATGGTGTGCACGCTGCCGAGCGACGCGGTGAGCTCGGTCAGCCGGAGCGAATCGATCACGGCTTGCCCGGCCTCGCGGCCTCCCTCGACCTCGAAGGCGAGCATCCCGCCGCCGACGCCGGCCCGGAACTGACGAGCTGCCACGGCATGGTGCGGGTGGCTCGGCAGGCCCGGGTAGAGCACCGCTCTGACGCCGTCCTGGCGTTCGAGCCAGGCGGCGAGCGCGGCAGCTGTCCGGGCGTGTCGGTCGACCCGGACGGCCAGGGTCAGGATCCCGCGGAGGACGAGGAAGGCCTCGAGCGGACCCAACGTGGCTCCCGTGTCGATCTGGACGCGACCCACCTCGACGATCAGCTCGTCCGAGCCGGCGACGACGCCGGCGATCACGTCGCTGTGGCCGCCAAGGAACTTCGTCGCCGATTCGACGACGAGGTCCGCTCCGAGCTCGAGCGGCCGGCAGACGTACGGCGAGGCAAAGGTGTTGTCGACGATGTACGTCGCTTCGTGGCGATGGGCGAGATCGGCCAACGCCGAATGGTCGGCGAGATAGGTCGTCGGGTTGGCGATCGTCTCCGCGTAGAGGACACGAGTCGGCCCGGCCGCGAGCGTCGACGCCACGGCATCGATGTCCGTTGTGTCGACGAAGTCGACCCTGACGCCGAAGCCGCCGAACGTCCGCAGGAGCTGGGACCGTGTCGAGCCGTATAACGCGATCGGGGCCACCACGCGGTCCCCGGTTCGTAGCACGGAGGCAAGGGCCGCGTTGATGGCGCCCATGCCGGATGCGAGGGCGAGGCCCGCAGCCCCGCCGGCCAGCTCCGCATAGGCATTACCGAGCGCGGTGGTCGTCGGGTTCGAGATCCGGCTGTAGGCATAGCCGGCACGCGGATCGCCGAGAACCCGACCGAGGTCGTCGGCATCGCCGGAGGCGAAGGTGGCGGTCTGGTAGATCGGCACGCTCGTCGGTGCCTGGTCGACTCGCGGCGCGCGCGAGGCCGCACGGATGGCTCGCGTGGAGAAACCGCGGGGACGTGGCTCGGGGCGGGGGCTGGCTTCGCTCACGGCGCCGATGCTACACCGGAGCCGCCGACTGGCCCGGCCGACTGGCCTCCCCCCGGGTCCTGGCCGCGCCCGCCTCGGCGAATCGGGATCGAAACGCCAGTGACCCGGTCCTTGCCGCTGCGCTTGGAGGCGTACATCGCCTCATCGGCGCTGATCATCAGCTCGTCCGCCGAGCGGCCATCGGCCGGGTAGCTGACCACGCCGATCGAGATCGACGGATGCGAGCCGGGACTGGCGAGATCGATGGCCATCGCGTTGACGCCGAGCCGGATCTTCTCCGCGAGCACGAACGCGCCGGTCGGATCCGTCTCGGGGAGGAGCACGACGAATTCGTCGCCGCCATAGCGGGCCGCGGTATCGATTCGCCGGACCCCATCGGCGATCACCTCGCCAACTCCTCGGAGCACCCGGTCGCCGTGGTAGTGACCGAGACGGTCGTTGATCGCCTTGAGGTCGTCCAGGTCCATCATGAGCAGGCAGAAGCCGCGGCCAGATCGCGCGCACCGGGCGATCTCCCGACCGATGGCGGCGAAGAAGAAGGTCCGGTTGAACAGGCCGGTGAGGGTGTCCACCGTGGACAGGCGGATGGCCGCGTCGCGCGTCCGGCGCTGCTCGCGGGCGATCACCATCGACGCGTAGGCCAGCAGGACGAGCGCCATGAGGTTGACCCCGACGGTCGCCACCGCCGCCGTGAGACTGGTCGTCGAGGTGGTCCCGGCAGTGACCGCCAGCACGTAGCCGAGCGCCGCCGCCCCGGCGAGGGCAACCGTGATCCTCGGCGCGACGACCAGGGCGCCGCCGGCAACGATCAGCGGGAACGCGAAGAAGAACGGACTCAGCACCCCGCCCGTGAGCGCGACGAGGAGCGTCGCCAGGGTGATTGCCACGGAGCCCTCGACGACGAACTTGGCCGGTCCGAGGATGTCCGTCGGCAGGAGGTCGTGGACGATCACGACGAACACGCCGCCGAGGGCAAGGAGCATGAGGATCGCCGGCTGGTTGTTCGCCCAGAGCCCGGTGGCGGCCACGATGGCGGTCGTGCTGAGGAGGAAGAACCAGGCGATGATCCGGACGATCCGATCGTAGGTATTGTCCGAGACGGGATCGTCGAGGTCGCCCATCAGGCCGCCAACGACCGCCGCTTCCGCCGCCCGCTGGTCCGCCACCTGGCCGGACTCTACTTCGCGGGCAAGGCGCGCCGTCCGCCCGCGGACGAGCGGCAGGATGATAAATGCCATCAGGACGAGGTTCGCCACGACGGCAGCGACGATCAGGATCAGGACGGGTTGAACCGGCACGCTAAGTCGTCGCTCCCCCTGGGATGGGTGGCATCGGCGCGAGGATCTGAGCATCTTAGAGGCTGGCGGGACCAGCACCGTCGGTCGGCGCGCCAAGCGGTGCCGGTCGTCAACGCTTCAGCGCGGTGGTGTCCGTTCAGCCGGGTACGTCTCGCGACGGCTCGGTCCGTCCCGCCACGGCGCGGCCCGTCTCGTTCAGCGCGTCCCGTACTGGTAGGTCTGCTTGACCAGGCGCAGGTAGACGAACGTCTCGGTCTCCCGAACGCCTTCGATCGTGCGCAGGCGCTCGGCCAGGAATGCGAGCAGGGCTTCGTTGTCCTCGCAGACGGTCTCGATGAGGAGATCGTAGGTTCCCGCGGTGATGACCACGTAATCGACTTCGGGCATCTCGGCCAGGGCCTCCGCCACCGCGATCAGCTTGTCGCTCTCGCAACGGACGCCGATCATCGCCATCTGGTGGAAGCCGAGCTTGAGCGGATCCGTGACGCCGACAACCTGCAGGATGCCGCGCTCGATCAGCCGATTCGTGCGGGCCCGGACGGCCGCCTCCGAGACGCCGAGGTCGGCGGCGATCTGGGTGAAGGGACGCCGTCCGTCGGCCTGGAGGTGCTCGATGATCCGCTTGTCGAGGGCGGATACCTCGTCCGACGAGCGCCCGGTGGCCGGGCGCGGCCGCGCGGCTGGCCGGACCGGCATTGTCATCGCGTCATTCGCATGGCGGACGGCATGCTAGCACGCGACCACGGGGCCCCCGGCCCTCGTTTCACGTTCGATCGAGCTCCTTCAGAACCGCCTCGAGGGTGTGGATGGAATCGATCGTGATCGGGTCGACGACCAGCTGCACATGCCCGATTCCCTCGGCCGCAAAGCCCCGCAGCACGTCCGCCATCGCCGATGGACTGCCTTCGAGCGCCGGAGCCGGATCGCGCGGCTTGGTGCCCTCCACCCGACCGGAACCGCCGGGCAGCCGCACCATCACGGCCACCGTCCGCTCGACTTCGGCAGGGTTCCGGCCGACCTCGCGGCAGGCCTCATCGACTCGCTCCCGCAGCGCTCGGACGCCGGCCGGGCGATTCCCCGTGTCGACGAACCATACGTTCCAGGCATCGACGTATGGCAACGTCGCTCGAAGCATGCGCGGCCCCTTGGAGCCGATCATCAACGGGGGGCCGCCGGGGCGGGGACCGCGGGGCAGGAGCTCGCAGTCGCGAGCCTGGTACCAGCGGCCGTCGAAGTCGATGGCGCCATCGCGAAGCAGGGTCCGGATGATCGTGAAGGCCTCTTCGAAGCGCTCGATCCGATGGTCGAACGGAAAGCCGAAGGCTCGGAACTCGGTTTCGTTCCAGCCAGCACCGAGACCGAGGACGAAGCGGCCGCCGCTGATCTCGTCGATCGTGTCCGCCTGCTTGGCAAGCAGTGCCGGATTGTGGAAGTTGGTGCACGCCACGAGCGGCCCGAACTCGATTCGAGACGTGACGGCAGCGATCGCCGGGAGCAGGCTCCAGGCCTCCCAGGGTCCGCGTGGGGGCCGGTCCTCCCAACGATAGAGGAGGTGCTCGCCGACCCAGGCTGAGTCGAAGCCGAGGTCCTCGATCGCCCGAATCATGTCCAGGAGCTCGGCCCAGCCGACCTCGCGTTCGACCTCGGGCAGTTGGATCCCGACCTTCAGCGGCCGGCCGCCATGGCTGATGGTGCTCATGTGACCAAGGGTAGCGGCGCCGGGTCATGCGGCGCCGGGTGATGCGGCGCCGGGTCGCGGCGCGGTCCCGGTCGCGGCGTGGTCCCGGTCGCCGCGCGGCCGGCGGTCCCGGTCGCGGCGCTCGCCGGCCGCCGTTGACAGGCTCCAGCGCCATCGCGCACCCTTCGCGTATGCACGCGACCGCACGTTCCATCCGATTGCAGCGAGGGCCCACTCGGGCCTACTCGATCTGAGACCGCGCGCCAGACGGCGCACGGCCACCCCGAACGAGCGACGCCCCGGCGCACTGCCGAGGGCGTTTTTTCATGGTCATGGAGGAGTCCCGTGGATCCGGTCCTCGCTCTCCGCGGTTTCGTTCTCGGCTTCACGATCGCCGCAGCGGTCGGACCGATCAGCCTGCTCGTCATCCGTCGGACGCTGTCGGAGGGCCAGGTCGTGGGCCTCGCTTCGGGCATCGGCGTGGCAACGGCGGACGCGACCTACGGTGCGATCGCCGCGTTCGGCCTGGGGACGGTGACCCAGCTGCTGGTCGATGGGCGGAATCTCCTGGGCCTGGTGGGCGGGCTGTTCCTGCTCTGGCTCGCCTGGAAGACGGCCCGCGCCGAACCACATGACCCGGCCGCCGCCCGACCGCGGCGGGGCGGGCTCGCCGGTGCGTATCTGTCGATCCTTGGGCTGACGCTCACCAACCCGATGACGATCCTGTCCTTCGGCGCGCTGTTCGCCGGCCTCGGTGTCACAAGCTCGGAACCCGCCGGGGCGGCCCTCGTGACGCTCGGCGTGCTGCTGGGGTCGAGCGCCTGGTGGGTGGTACTGACATCGGCCGTGTCGGCGCTCCGGACTAGGGTCACGCTGACCTGGATCCGCCGCATCAATGTCGCGTCGGGCCTTGCGATCGGGGCCGTCGCGCTGTTCTCAATCGCGACGGCGGTGCTGTAGGCCTCGGGACTAACGCCGGCGGCGTTGTCGTCGCTTCGGCTGGGGCGAGGCTGCCGCCCTCCGGATCACGGGGAGCCCCCCC
>JAXDKX010000345.1:0-2706 GCA_034666905.1 Chloroflexota bacterium
CAACGATCGGCGGCTGATGGGCCGGCACCGCAATGGACGAACCGCGAACGTGCTGGCCTGGTCAGCCGTCGGCCTGGTCGTCGTCCTGGACGTCGTGCTGCTCGGGGTCTCGGTGCTCGGGTTCTTCGGGGTCCACCTGGCGTAGCAGCCGCCACCCCCGCGCTAGGGGCCGGCGACAACCGATCCGGGCGAGGCCAGGACGTTGCTGGCGGCCCCCGACGCGAGGGAACCCGCGAACCCGCCCAGCTCCAGCGTGGTGGCTCCAATCGCGGCCGTCGACGCGACCTTCATGCCGAGGCCGGTGATGGTGATCTGCTCCACGTTGAGGTTGTCCGAGGCGACAATGTTGATCATCAGGACATTGGGCCCGGTGAGTGAGGCCGTCGCTCCCAGGGAGCCGGGAGCATCGACCGATGGTGTCCCAACGAAGGCGACCGTCGAACCGTCGCCAGCATGGTCGGCCAGCGTCACGGTGAATGAGCCCAGGGCCGCAGGGATCGCATCGATCCGCGATTCCAGGAAGCGCAGCACGAGCGTCTTGTCGGAGCTGGTTCCGCGCGCCACATCACCGACGCCGACCACCAGCGGCACCTGGAACGCAGGCCCTGGAGGCGATGTCGGGACCGCCGTTGCTGTCGGACCTGGGGCGGCCGTGGAGGCCGATTCGCTCGGAAGGGGCGTGGAGGTCTTTGGGAGGTAGTTGGCGGCGACGACGATGATTGCCAGGGCGAGCGCCACAACCAGCACCGACGCCACGACTGCCCGGAACGTCCGCTCGTTCATTCGTTCACGGTACCCGTATGCAAGAAATGGGGCATCGCTCGATCAGGCCCATGCCGCTGGGACGATCGCCCCTCAGTTCGGAGGTCCGTATGCGATCGGATACCCCGACGCCTCCCAGGTCGGGACACCGCCCGAAACCCAGGCAACCCGAGAGAATCCCGCGGCACGCAGCAGCGACGCGGCCACACTGCTGCGATAGCCGCTGGCGCAGATCGTCGCGATCGGGCGATCGCGCGGCAACGAGTCGAGTCGATCGGGCAGATCGCCAGCACCAATCGGGACGGAGCCGGGGACGTGACCGGTCTCGTATTCCGAGGCCTGGCGGACGTCGATGACGAGTGGCGCCTCGCTTCCCGCGGCCGACAGCAGTCGTGCGAGCCCGGCGGCCTCGAGCGCGCCCCCGGCTTCCGTTGGGCGGCCAGCCTCGGCCCATGCGGCGAACCCGCCCTGGAGGTACCCCACGATCGATTCGAAGCCGATCCGGAGCGCTTGGCGAACGGCGTCGTCCCACTGCGCGTCCGCGCCGAGGAGGAGGACGAGCGGGCGGTCGGAGTCGGGCACGACCCAGCCGAGCCACGTCCCGAATGACGTCCCGGCTGGGAGCGACAACGAACCCGGGACGTGCGCGACCGCATGTTCGGCCGGGGTCCTGAGATCGATCAACAGCCCTCCGGAAGCGAGCGCCCGGCCGGCCTCCTCCACCGGCATAGGTCGAGGTCTCGCGACCATCCCACCAAGGAGGCGGGGGCCTGCCTGGTTGATCGGACGCATCCTGGCGAAGTATCGGGGCACCGTGGGCTGGCCCGCGAGCAGCACCCGCGCAAAGGACTCGACGTCCATCGGCTGGAGCAGGGCGTCGTGCCGCCGCTCGTACCCGATCGTGGACCATGTCGTCGATGAGATATCCGTCGAGCAGAGCGAGCCGCCGCCGTGGGTCGGGAGGACCGAGACCGAGTCTTCGTGTCGCAGGATCACGTCGTGCAGCGACGCATACATCTGGCCCGCGTACGGCCGGGCGGTCGCCTCGCCGAGCAGGTCTGTCCGACCGACGGCGCCGACGAGCAGGGACCCTCCCGTCAGGAGGAGCACAGGCTCCTCTGCCCGGGAGCGATCGGCGACGGCGTAGGCAACGTGTTCGGGTGTGTGCCCGGGCGTGTCGAGCGCCTCGAATCGCAGTGAGCCGAGGTCGAAACTCTCGCGGTTGCGAACGGGCCGGTGCTCGTGGCGCAACGCTGCTCCGGCGCCGATGACGTGGCTCGCGCCGGTCAGCGCGGCGAGCTCTCGGCCACCGGAGACGTAGTCGTTGTGGAGGTGCGTCTCCACGACGTGCGTGATCCGTAGCCCGTCCGAACGCGCTGCGTCCAAATAGACGTCGACGTCTCGCCTTGGGTCGACGACGGCCGCGACGCCGGCCGACTCATCCGCGATCAACGTGCTGAGGTGGCCCAGTCCCTCGATGACGAATTGCTGGAGGCGCACCGACGTAGGCTACACCTCGGGTACGGGCCGTCGAGGCGGCGCAGGTTGGGCGCGCGAATCGACAGGGCCCCCTCCGGATGGAAGGGGCCCTGGGCGGATATGACGTTGGCGCGGATCAGCGAACGCTGTACCGCTCCGGTGGCGTCGGGGTGAGGATGCTGTTGGCGTTGTACGGCGTCGGGTTCGCCTGCGAACGAACGAACCATTGGCCAGACGACGTGAACTTGAACGTCGTTCGGGCAAGCCCCGCGCTGTCGATCAGCACGTCGCGCCTCGTGACAAGCCGGTAGGCGCCCGAGCTGAACCGATAGAAGTAGAAGCTCACCTTCGCCGGCGCGAGCTCCGGCCGCGCCGGGCGAACCGTCGTCGTGAAGGCAATCGACGTATTGCGGTTGATCGTCCTGGTCGAGCCAAAGTTCGTGGGCCGGAGGACGGCGAGCTCGC
>JAXDKX010000346.1:0-3647 GCA_034666905.1 Chloroflexota bacterium
AACCGGTCAGAAGTGGCGTGCCGGCGCTGAAGAGCTGCTGGATCGCGGCGTCGGCCTCGGCCAGCGTGTCGCACACGGTGACGCCCTTGCCGGCCGCAAGACCGTCGGCCTTGACCACGACGCCGTCGCCACTGGCAGCCAGCTCGGCGGCGAACCGGCGCGCGCCGTCGGGCTCGTCGAAGACGCCGGCGCGAGCCATTGGAACGGCCGCCGCGGCCGCGATCTCGTGGCAGAACGCCTTGCTCGATTCGATCCGGGCCGCGGCAAGCGATGGCCCGAACACGGCGATCCCGGCCTCCCGGAGGGCGTCGCTGACGCCGGCCGCAAGGACGGCCTCCGGACCGATCACGACGAGCTCGACGGCCTCGCGGCGAGCGACCGCCACGACGGCCCCGGGGTCCAGTGGATCGACATCAGCCACGCAGCGCACCCGGGGCTCGCGAGCGATCGCGTCGCTGCCCGGCGCGACGATGATCTCGTTGCCACCGGGCTCCGAGGCCAGTTTCCAGGCCAGGGCGTGCTCTCGACCGCCGCCGCCGACGATCAAGGTGCGGGTCGGGGCGATCGAGGTCATGCGGGCACTCCCGCCCGACGCCGCATCGGTCGCCAGGCGCGCTCGATGGTCTGGGTTCGTTCCGGCCCGACGGAGACGAAGATGATTGGCACGCCGGCGTGCTCCTCGATGGCGCTGACGTAGCGCCGGGCGTTCTCCGGCAGGTCGGCCAGCGAACGGCAATCGTGGATCGGCTCGGCCCAGCCCGGGAAATCGTCGTAGATCGGCGTCGCTCGCGCCAGCGAGGCCCCGCTCGATGGCCAGGTCTCGACCCGCTGCCCATCGAGCTGGTAGGCGATGCACAGGCGGATCGTCTCGATGCCCGACAGGATGTCGAGCTTGTTGAGGGTGATCGAGCTGACGCTGTTGACCGCCACGGCATAGCGCAACGGAACCGCGTCGAACCAGCCGACACGGCGCGGCCGGCCGGTCACGGTTCCGAACTCGTTGCCGCGCTTGGAGATCCCGGCGCCGATCTCGTCCTGCAATTCGGTCGGATACGGCCCCGATCCGACGCGCGTCGAGTAGGCCTTCATGACCCCGATCACCTCGTCGACCTGGAGCGGCCCGATGCCACCGCCCGTGCAGGCCCCACCGGCGACGGGGTTGGACGAGGTGACGAACGGATAGCTGCCGTGGTCGAGGTCCAGGAGCGTCCCCTGCGCACCTTCGAGCAGCACGTGCTCGCCGCGGGCAAGGGCGCGCTGCACGAGCCAGGTCGTATCGTCCAGGTGCGCGCGCAGACGCGCGCCCCAACCGAGCGCCAGCTCAACGAGCGGCTCGAGGTCGAAGGCGGGTCCGCCCATCGCTCCGAGCAGCAGGTTCTTGTCCGGCAGGACCCGCCCGAGCCGTTCGCGAACGATCGCCGGGTCGAGCAGGTCCTCCATCCGCAGGCCGATGCGCCAGGCTCGATCGCCGTAGGCCGGGCCGATGCCACGACCGGTCGTCCCGACCTTCGCCTCGGCGAGGCGGCTCTCGTTCCCGACGTCGAGGGCAACGTGGTAGGGCATGATCACGTGTGCGCTGCGGCTGACCCGCACCCTCGCGACGTCGATTCCACGCGAGGTGAGCATGTCCAGCTCGTCGATCAGGGTCAGGGGATTGACCACGACCCCATTTCCGATGACGGACGTGATGTGCGGGTAGAGCACGCCCGAGGGCGTCAGCCGAAGCTTGAAGACCTCGCTGCCCTTGACAACGGTGTGCCCGGCGTTGTCGCCGCCCTGGTAGCGGACGACCATGGCGACCTGCTCCGCCAGGAAGTCCGTCATCTTGCCCTTGCCTTCGTCGCCCCACTGCAACCCGACGATCACCGTGGCCGGCACTAGATCGCTGCCCTCAACTGCACGCCCGGCATACCGGCAGGAGCGCCCGCTGGGCGGTAGAGGCCAAGGCGACGGCCGAGCAGCCGAGCGAACGCACTGGAAGTGCGTGAGCGAGGCGCGCAGGCCGGCAACGCCGGCATCGGCCGCCCCAGCGGGCGCTCCCATGAAAAAAGGCCCCTGGCCTTGTGGGCTGGGACCGAGATAGACCTCTCCCGCGTCGCGCCGCCGACGTCTCGGCGGATCACCGTTGTCTGGTCGCTCGGGCGCCTCACGGGACGGCCGATGCGCCATGCACGCGCGATCGCTGACCTCCTGGTCCGCGGGCCCGGCCCGCTGTTCGAGGGAGGCTGGAGTATAGCAGGCCGAACCCGCCGGAGACCGCCAATCAGGTCCGGAGGTACAACCAGCGAGGACCCGCCGGTACCTTCAGACGGACCGGGACGATGCCTGTCGCCGGTAGCCTTTGCGAGTGATGCGCCTCCTCGGATACCTGGCGCTCGGGGCGCCCGTCGGGCTCGGAATCCTGCTCCTGGCCGTTCCGTCGGCGACGCTCTCGTGGTTCGATGAAAGCCAGCGCTCGGTCATCGCGGCCATCACCGCGGCGACGATCGGGGTCTGCCTGACCACGACGGTCGTTCACCTGCTCATCCACATCCGCCTGCGGCGCCTGGTCAAGGCCGCGGAACGGATCGCGACGGGGGATTACGCCGTCTCCGTATCCACCAGCGGCGGCGGTCTCGAAACCCGCCTCGCCAGGGCCATCAACACCATCTCGATCGCGCTCGCAGACACGAACGACCGGGCCACGATCGACCGCCTCACGGGCATCTTCAACCGCCAGTCGCTGCTCGCCGAGCTCTTCACCGAGGTCGAGCGTGCCGCCAGGTACGACCGGCCGCTCTCCGTAGCCTTCGTCGACATCGATCACTTCAAGGTCGTCAACGATTCCTACGGACACGCCGCCGGCGACGTCATCCTGCGCGGGGTCGCGCAGGTCCTCGGCGCCCATATGCGGGCGAGCGACCTCCTCGGACGCTACGGCGGCGAGGAATTCATGCTGATTCTGACCGAGACCGACGTCGAGGAAGGCGCGGTCCTGGCCGAGAAGCTGCGGTCACTCGTGGAGCGCGAACAGTTCGCCGTCGAGGGCAATCCGAACCTGTCGGTGACGATCTCGATCGGGATCGTGGGCGGGACCGGCTCCCAGCTCCGGATGGAATCACTGGTGCGGGACGCCGATGCCGCCATGTACTCCGCCAAGTCCCTGGGCCGGAACCAGACCTACGTGTTCGCCGAACCGAGCGACGACGCTCGCGTCCCGCGTGCGCCGATCTCGGCGGCCGGACGCGCCCGAGCCGTGGAGATCGGGCGGCAGGCCCGCGATGCGGCAACCGCCGCCCTCACCGCCGTGATCGCTCCCCTGCCGCACTATCGTGGACGCCCGTCCGCGCTGATCTCATCGATCGTGGTCGCGATGGCCCGGAGCCTGGAGCTCCCGGAGGCGGAGGTCGACCGGATCCGGATCGCTGCCCTGTTGCACGACGTCGGCAAGGTCGCGATCCCCGACGCCATCCTCGACAAGCCGGGCCCGCTGGACGACGACGAGTGGGCGTTCATGCGCCGCCACACGATCATCGGTGAGCGCATCGTCGCCGCCGCGCCGGCACTGGCGACGGTGGCCAAGCTCGTCCGCGCCAGCCACGAGCGCTACGACGGCGCGGGCTACCCCGACGGCCTGGCCGGCGAGGCGATCCCGCTCGGCGCCCGCA
>JAXDKX010000347.1:0-7228 GCA_034666905.1 Chloroflexota bacterium
GTTGTCGACCGGCCAGGCGCCCGGGACCGGAGGTCACCGGAGCGCCACCTCTTCCACGGCACCATCGACGATCCTCCAGGCCCTGACCCCGGGTCCGCCGATGACGGCATCGACCTGGTCGTCAGCCAGGGACACCAGGACGTAGAGCGAGTCGGGATAGAAGGCGAGGCCGATATCGGTCGGTGACGGCTCCGCTGGCGTGTGCGTGTGTGAGTGGACGATCCCCCAGAACACCTCGTCGGCGTCGTCCGTGGCGATCGTCAGGCGGAGCAGGTCGTCGGGGTCGATCTCGTAGCGGTACGGCGACGCGGCCCTGTTGCGGGTGGCTTCGAAGCGCAGCGCCCGACCACCGTCCGCGACGTACCGGTCGCCGATGATCAGGCCGCACATCTCGTTGGGATATTCGGCCCAGGCATGTGCGACCGTCGCCTCGAGAATCTCGGCGGGCAGATCCGCGACCGTCTGTTCTCGCCGCGGCTCGGGCGGCGTTCCGCCGGCCGTCATTTGAGCTCCACCCTGTTGGCCGGGCGGGGATCCCACCCTTCGGCAATATCCCTTGGGTAATGGGAATCACCCAAGGGAGATCGCGGGCGCAGGCCCGACCGCGGACGGCCGCACAGGACGTCTGTCCCGCTGGCCGAGTGGGCGTCCGCCCCGCGGAGGCCCGATGCGCCTACGACCTGGGCGCCCGTCGCGCGGGGACCCGGTGCGCCGCAGACTTCCAACGCCAGCGTGGATATCACCCAAGGGACATCGTCGAAGGACCCATGCCCGAAGCCGAACCCGAACCTCACCACCAGTTGACGCCGCCTTCGAGGGCCTCCTCCATCTCGTCGAGGTTGGTCGAGAAGGTGCCGGCCGACAGGTACTTCCAACCGCCGTCAGGCAGCAGCGCGACGATCGTGCCTTGCTCCATCTGGCGGGCGACACGCGCCGCCGCCACGAGGACGGCTCCGCAGGACGGGCCGCCAAAGATTCCCTCCCGGAAGACGAGGTCGCGGAGCGCCGCGATCGCATCCCTGTTGGAGACCAGGAGCTTCGTGTCGATGAGCGACGGGTCCAGGATCTCCGGGATGAACCCCTCGTCCAGCGAGCGCAGGCCCTGGACCAGCTCCCCGGGGAGTGGCTCGGCGGCCACGATGCGAACGCCCGGCTTGTGCTCGCGCAGGTACCGCGAGACGCCCATCAACGTTCCGCCGGTGCCGAGACCCGCCACGAAGACATCGATCTCCGGGCAGTCGGCCAGGACCTCCGGACCGGTCGTCTCGTAGTGCGCCTGCGGGTTGGCCGGGTTGCCGTACTGGTACGGCATGACGAAGCGCTTGTCCTTTCCGACGACGTGCTTGGCCAGCGCGATCGCCCCGTTGCTGCCCAGCGCCCCCGGGGAGTCGATGACCTCCGCCCCGTAGAGTGCCGCCATCTGGCGCCGCTCATTGGTCACGTTGTCGGGCATGACGAGCGCGACCCGATACCCCTTGCGCCGCCCGATCATCGCGAGCGCGATGCCTGTGTTGCCGGAGGTCGGCTCCAGGATGATCGAATCCTCCTGGAGCAGCCCGCGTGCCTCGAGGTCCTCGACCAGGTACTTCGCCACTCGATCCTTGACCGAGCCCGTCGGGTTGAGCATCTCCAGCTTCGCGAAGATACGGACGTCGGGGTTCGGCGACATCCGCGGAATCTCGACCAGGGGCGTGTAGCCGATCGCGTCGAGGATGCTCTCGAACCGCCCGCCGTGGCGCGGGAGGTCATCGTGATCGTGGAAATGCGGGTGATCGGCGCCGTGGTCGTCGGGGTCGATGGCTCGCAGGGCCGGCATGACCATCGGCCTCAGCCGCCGGCCATCGCCGGCAGCAATCGAACCTCGTCGGCCGCCGCGACTGGGGTATCGAGCCCGGCCAGGTAGCGGACGTCCTGCCCGTTGACGTAGACGTTCACGAACCGGTTGAGGTCGCCCTCCTCGGTCAACAGCTGCGAACCCAGCGACGGGTGCCTCGCCACCAGGGCGTCGACGACCCCGCGAATGGAGTCGCCATCGAGCTCGAGCCACTTCGCCCCGCCGACGTTGGCCCGCAGCACGGCCGGGATGAAGACCGTGCTCATGCGCGCGCCTCGGGCGAGACCTTGCCGGCCAGACCGGTCGTGGTCAGCAGGAACGGCGCGTCGGCGCCCACGTTGGCGACCGACAGCGGCCGGCCGGCCGCGCGGGCCTCCACCGCGGCGTCCGAGCAGACCGGGCAATTGGGATCGCGCCGCAGCTTCAGCTCGGTGAACTCGGTCTCGAGGGCGTCGAACAGGAGCAGCCGGCCGGCCAGGGTCTGGCCGATCCCGAGCAGGACCTTGAGCGCCTCGTTCGCCTGGAGCAGGCCCAGGATGCCGGGCACCACGCCGAGCACGCCAGCCACGGAGCAGCCGGGCGCGAGCTCGGGCGGGGGCGGCGTCGGGTAGAGGCAGCGGTAGCACGGCCCTTCGTAGGGGATGAACGTCGTGAGCTGGCCCTCGAACCGGAAGACGCTGGCGTGGATGATCGGGATCCCGGCCGCCACGGCGGCATCGTTGAGGATGTAGCGGGTCTCGAACGTATCGGTGCCATCGAGGATGACGTCGTAGCCTGCGATGAGCCGCTCGACGTTGGCCGCGACGAGCATCTCCTCGTGAAGGACGACGTTGACGTCGGGGTTCAGCGCGTTGATCGACTTGCGTGCGGATTCGACCTTGCGCTCACCGACCCGATCGGACGTGTGCAGGATCTGGCGTTGCAGGTTGCTCAGATCGACGACGTCGAAATCGACGATGCCGATCGTCCCCACCCCGGCCGCCGCGAGGTACAGGCCGGCCGGCGAGCCGAGGCCGCCAGCGCCGATCAGGAGCGCCTTCGAGTTGAGCAGTTTGGCCTGGCCGGCCGATCCAACCTCGGGGATGAGCAGGTGGCGGCTATAGCGCTGCTTCTGCTCGGCAGTCAGGACAACCGGCGTGTCGAAATCAAGGCCCGCGCTCTTCCAGGCCTGGAAGCCACCGGACATCGAGGCGACGTTGGTGTAGCCCATCCCCGCGAGGGTCTGGCCGGCGAACAGCGAGCGCAGGCCCCCCGCGCAGTACAGGATCACGGGTGCGTCGCGATCGGGCGCCGCGGCCTCGATCTGCTGCTCGATATAGCTCTTCGAGATGTGCCGAGCGCCGGGCAGATGGCCCTGCTCCCATTCGGACGCTTCGCGGACGTCGACGACCGTGGCCGCACCCGCTGGGAGGGCGTCGACCTCCTGCGGGGTGACTTCCCTGATCTGGGCGCGGGCTTCGCGAAGGAGGTCGGCGTATGACTTTGGCATGGGGCGTTGGGCTCCGGTGGTCGACGGGCTGGCAGCCGGTTCGGCGCCAGGGCGGTACGGGTAGTGGGTCGCGGACGGATCCGCGGGACGACGAGCCGGCTCAGGCCGGCCGGCGACACCTGCAGCGGCCCATCATTTCGCGGCCCCCTCGGCCGGCGCGGCCGCCCCGAGGTCGGTCAGCACGTGCTGGAGGCTGTCGTGGCTGAGCATCGCGCACTTGAGGCGCGCCGGGCTGATCTCGATCCCGAGCAGGTCGAGGAGATCGTCGGCACGGAAGGCGGTCACCTCGGCCAGTGGCTTGCCCTTGATCTCGTCGGTCAGGAGCGAGGCGCTCGCCTGGCTGATCGCGCAGCCGCGGCCGGTAAAGCCGACCCGATCCACGATCCCGTCCTTGACGCCCAGCATCAGGGTGATCCGGTCGCCGCACAGCGGGTTGGCGCCTTCGTACGAGGCGTCGGCGTCCTCGACGACCCCGAAGTTATGGGGCCGGCGATAGTGCTCGAGGATGTAGTCGCGGTAAAGATCGTCCATTCGACCTCGAAGTCTAGCGCGAAAGTCTAATCCCGACCACCCTGCTCGGAATTAAATCGTCGATCTCGCGCTCGCGATCGGCCTGTCATCGTTCCGCCACATAGCGACGGTATGCTCCGTCCATGACAGACACGAACGTCGAAGCTACACCCACCCCCGCCAGGACCGATGCCGACTGGCGCGCCGAGCTGACCCCCGAGCAGTACCGCGTGCTCCGGCAGAAGGGCACCGAACGAGCCTTCACCGGGGAGCTCTGGGACGAGCATCGGCCCGGCGTATACCGCTGTGCCGGCTGCGGCGCCGAGCTGTTCCGTTCCGAGACGAAGTTCGAGTCCGGCACCGGCTGGCCGAGCTTCTTCGCCCCTGCCGATCCAACGGCGGTCGCGACCGAGACCGACGGCTCGTTCTTCATGAAGCGAACTGAGGCCCTGTGCGCCGCGTGCGGCGGCCACCTCGGGCACCTCTTTGACGACGGGCCGAACCCGACGGGCCTCCGGTATTGCGTCAATTCCGCGGCACTCAAGCTCGATCCGAAGGACTGATCAAACGCCAGTTCAGACGTTGAAGACCTTCTGGACCTGGATGAGGCCTGTCGCAAGGGCGTCGATGTCTTCCCGCGTCGAGTAGACATTGAACGAGGCACGGGCCGTCGCGACCAGATCGAGGCGCTCGTGCAACGGCATCGTGCAGTGGTGTCCGGCGCGGACGGCGATGCCGAAGCGGTCGAGGACCTGGGCGACGTCGTGGGGGTGGATGCCCGGCAGGTTGAATGGGACGACGCCACCGCGGAGATCGGGGTCGAGCGGGCCGTACAGCTCGATCGCCGGGACCTCGCGCGGAAGTACCTCCAGCGCATATTCGACCAGGTCCCGCTCGTGGTCGCGAACGGCATCCATGCCAAGTGCCCGCAGGTACTCCGCCGCGACACCGAGTCCGATCGCGTCACCGACGGCCGGCGTGCCCGCCTCGAACTTCCAGGGGATGTCGTTGAACTCGGAGCGGCGGAGATGGACCTCGCGGATCATCTCGCCACCGGCGAGGAATGGCGGCATCGATTCGAGCAGCTCGCGACGCGCCCAGAGCGCGCCGGAACCCATCGGGGCGAGCATCTTGTGGCCGGAGAACACGTAGAAGTCGCAGCCGAGCTCCTGGACGTCGACCGGGATATGGGGCACCGCCTGGGCGCCGTCGACCAGCACGAGCGCGCCCGCGGCATGGGCCATCTCGGTCATCTCCCGAACCGGGTTGATGGTCCCGAGGGTGTTCGAAACGTGCGTGAAGGCAACCAGCTTCGGCTTGAGCCGCAGGAGCACCTCGAACACGTCGAGGCGAAGGATGCCGTCGTCCGTGATCGGGATGAATTCGAGGTCGCCGTCCTTCTCCTGGACGAGGATCTGCCAGGGAACGAGGTTGGCGTGGTGCTCCATCTCGGTCAGGACGATGGCGTCGCCGCGGTTGATGTTCTTCCTGCCCCAGGAGTACGACACGAGGTTGATCGCCTCGGTGGCATTCCGGGTGAACACGATCTCGTGGCTGTCTGGGGCATTGATGAAGCGGGAGACACGAGCGCGGGCCTTCTCGTATTCGGCCGTTGCCTTCTCGCCGATGGTGTAGATCCCGCGATGGACGTTGGCGTTGTACTCGCGGTAGTAGGTGTCGACCGCCTCGAGCACGACGTTCGGCTTCTGGCTGCTCGACGCCGAGTCGAGGTAAACCAGCTGGTGCCCGTTGATCGCCTGGTCCAGGATCGGGAAGTCCCGCTTGATGACATGCGGGTCGAACGGCACCGGCGCGGGAGCGGCCTCGACCTTCGGCTCGGAGGTGATCGTCATCGGGTCGGGCCCGCCTAGCGGGCCGCTTCGACCGGTTCGAGCTCGGCGCCGAGCGGGGCCTTTGGCACGAGGAGCGCCTCGTCGGGCAGGTCGGGCGACAGTCCCGCTTCACGAAGGATCGGGCCGTAGCCCTCGTCCTCGAGTCGAAGAGCCAGGTCCTTGCCTCCGCTCTTGACGATCCGGCCCTGGGCAAGTACGTGGACGACGTCGGGGGTGATGTAGTTCAGGAGGCGCTGGTAATGGGTGATCAGCAGGACGCCCAGGTTCGGGTTGAGCATCGCGTTGACGCCTTCGGCAACGATCCGCAGGGCATCGATGTCGAGACCCGAATCGGTCTCGTCGAGGATCGCCATCTCCGGCTCGAGGACCGCCATCTGGAGCATCTCGAGCCGCTTCTTCTCACCGCCCGAGAAGCCCTCGTTGACATAGCGCGACGCGAACCCCTCGTCCATCCGGAGCAGGGCCATCTTCTCGCGCATCTTGTTGCGGAAGTCGCGCATGGAGATCCCGCCGCGCATCGGGTCGGTCGGGTCGATGTCGGGGTTCTTGTCGATCCCCTGGAGCTTGGCGTTCAGCGCCGAACGGATGAAGCTCGCCACGCTCAAGCCCGGAATCGCGGTCGGATACTGGAAGGCGAGAAAGAGACCGAGCCGGGCGCGCTTGTCGGGCGACAGCTTGATGATGTCGCGGCCTTTCCAGACCACTTCGCCGCCCTTGATGACGTACGCCGGGTGGCCCATCAGGGCGTACGCCAGGGTCGTCTTGCCGGAGCCGTTGGGGCCCATGATCGCGTGGACCTCGCCCTTGCCGACGGTCAGGTCAATCCCCTGCAGGATCTCCGTTTCCGGGTGGGCGAGCGGCGCGACGCGCAGACCCCGGATGACGAGCTGCTGGTCGGGGGCGGCGTTCGAGGGGTTGGTCACGGGGTCGTCAAGGCTCCCTGGAGGGGGGATGGCTGGATGGGCGTCGGCGCGGCGCGAGGCGGAACGAGGTCGGCGAGGGTCATCGAATCGAGCGCGCCGGCGACGGCATCGCGCACCCGGACCCACAGGACGTTGACAGTGCAGCGAGCCGATCGGTCGCAGCCGATCGAGTGCTCCGGATCGTCGCTCGCGCACATCATCGGGGCGATCGGGCCTTCGAGCGCGCGCAGCACTTCGGACATCGAGATGGACTCGGGCGATCGAGCGAGCTCGTAGCCGCCGTGGGCGCCGCGCGTACCGCCGACGAGCTTCGCCTCGCGCAGGCTCATGACGAGCTGCTCCAGGTACGCCCGGGGCAGGTCCTCCTCGGCGGCGATCTCGGCCAGCGACGCCGGGCCGGCTCCAAAGTGGCGCCCGAGCTGGACCATCAGGCGCACGCCGTATTCGCCCTTCGTGCTGAAGGCGATGGCACCGCTGCCGTGGAATGGCGGCCGCTGAGTGGGTACGGAAGTCGTCAGGGGGGCGCCCTCAATCCCGAGTGATTTCGTCGGGATTGAGTCTACGCGGAGGGCTGGAGAGCGTCAATCGACGCCAGCCTCCGCGGCAGGCCGGGTCCCGT
>JAXDKX010000348.1:0-4646 GCA_034666905.1 Chloroflexota bacterium
CCGATCGCGGCGAGGAAGGCGATCGTCTGGACGCTCACGCCGAACTCGTCGATCACCTTGAGGAAGATCAGCGGCAGGACGACGGCCTGCGCGTGGTTGACAGCGTGGGCGACCGAGAGCAAGCCCAGCGATCGCATCGGGTCGATCTGCGCGATGCGGACCTGCGGCACGTGCACCCATGTATGGTGCCGCATCGTTGGCCTATCTCGTTGGGCCAACATGCGGTTGCGCCGGCTGCGTGTTTCCGGCATCGTGATGCGACCGTCAGGCGCGCAGCAGATCGGGCCTCAAGGCGCCGGAAAGGACCAGACCCGCATGCCGACCGTCCTCATCGTCGACGATTAGCAGCACATCCGGCTGCTCATCGAACAGACACTCGAGGAGCTCGAGGACGACGGCGTCGAGCTCCTGAGCGCCGCGGACGGTGACGAGGCGGTGAACGTCGCGGAGAACCACCGTCCCGACCTGGTCTTCCTCGACGTGATGATGCCGAGGCGAAGCGGCTTCGAGGTCTGCCGCGCGATCAAGCACGACCTCGGCCTGGCCGACACCTATGTCGTCCTGCTCACCGCCAAGGGCCAGGCCTACGATCGCGAACAGGGGATGGCCGCGGGCGCGGACCTGTACATGACCAAGCCGTTCGACCCTGACGAGCTGCTCCGGCGGGCGCGCGAGGTCCTGGGCTTGCCGGGTTCGAACTGATGGAGGCGACCGAGCTGCGCCGGTTGATCGTGCGCCATCGGCATGTCGCCCCGATGCTCTCCGTGCTGCTCGCCGGAACCGACGCCCGCGTGACGATCACCGACCTGACGGGCGAAGTGATCCTCGATCGGCAGACCGGCGCAGCGCCAGCCGACGCAGCCGTCGAGCGCCATCCGATCACGATCGAGGGCGAGACCGTCGGATGGGTCGAAGGCCCACGGCCGGCCGCCTCGATTGCGGCCGTCCTGAGCTACGCCGGGGCGCGCGAGACCGACAAGCGGGCGCTGGCTCGCGAGGCGCTGGATCGCTATCGAGAGCTGAACCTCATCTACGACCTGGCCGACGAGATCGGCGCGACGCTCGAGATCGACGCCGTCGCCAGGGTTGCCGCGGCCGAGGCGAGCCGCCTGCCCTCCGGTGGTGTGGGCTTCGTCCTTCTCCGGGAGCGCGCTGGAGGGCACCTCTCGGTGAGACCGGCAGGCGAAGACAACCCGCTCTCCGATCGCGAGCCCGACGCCGGCATTCTCGGGGCGATCCTGGCAGGGGATGCACAGATCGTGAACGACATCGCCGCCGATTCACGAGCCACGGAAACGGAGCGCCAGTTTGCGTCCCTGGTCGCGGCGCCGCTCCAGGTTCGAGGTGAACGGATCGGACTGATCGGCACGATCTCGCGCGAGCCAGTCGAGTTCCACGCATCGGATCTCCGTCTGCTCAGCGCAATCGCGTCGCTCGCAGCTCCAACGTTCGATCAGGCCGCCGTCCACGAGGCGGTGCTCCGGGCGTCCGGCACCGCGGGCTGAGCACGGCGAGGCAACCGTTGGATCGACGCGCCGTAGCCGTCGGCATTCTTGGGTCGGCCGCCGTCCTCGCTTACCTCGCTGCCCGTGGTCCGGCCTGGGATTCGGTCGCGGTCGTGCTCGCCGCCCTGCTGCCGGCCGGTCTGGTGCTCTACGGCGGCGCGGCGCGGCGCCGCTCGAGCGCCCTTCGTGCATCGCAGGTCGAGACGGAAGGGGCCTACCGTCAATCTGAGGAAGCCAATCGGGACCTCCAGGACCGCGTCGCCGAGTTGATGACGCTCAACGAGCTGGCCGCGGCAGCCGGGTCCACGCTCGATCGAGACGAGCTCATGGATCGATCGCTCGCCGCGGTCATCCGGCACCTGCGCTTCGATCGAGCGCTCGTCATGCTTGCCGACGAGGAAGGTGGCGTGCTCCGCGGCGGTCGGTCGGTCGGTGGCAGCGCCGAGATGGCCGCCCACGTCGCGCAGCTCGAGCTGCCACTCGATCGGACCGCCTCGCAGCTCGTGCAGCTCTACCACGCGGACGGTCCCCTGCTGTTTCGCGATGCCGATCAGGATCCGGACGAGCGCAATCGGGCCTTCGCCCAGATGATGGAGGTCAGCTCCTTTCTCGGGACGCCGCTCGTGTCCAAGGGTCGCTCGGTTGGCATCCTGGCCGTCGACAACGGGGCCTCGGGCCGCGAGGTGCGCCCCGGCGACGGTCCGCTGCTCTATACGGTCGGAAACCTGATCGCCGCGGCCATCGAGAACGCCCGGCTGTACGAGGAGGTCGAATCCCGGAAGGAGGCACTCGAGCGGCGCGTCGTGGAACGAACGGCCGCGCTGGCCGCCGCGATCGAGGAGGCGCAGGCGGCGCGGGCGACGGCCGAGGCGGCGTCGGCCAGCAAGACGGCCTTCCTTGCGAACGTCAGCCACGAGCTCAGAACGCCGCTGACGTCGGTGGTCGGCTTCTCACGGCTCATCCGCCGTCGCCTGGACGAGGCGATCTTCCCGTCCGTGCCTGCCGGCGACCCGAAGCGGGACCGGGCGATGCGCCAGGTGTCGGACAACCTCGGGATCATCGTCGAGGAAGGCGAGCGCCTGACGGCGCTGATCAACGACACGCTCGACCTGGCCAAGATCGAGGCCGGCCGGATGGACTGGCGACGCGACGCGGTGGACATGACGGAGGTCATCGCCCGCGCGACGGCTGCCACGGCGCCGCTCTTCACCGATCCTGGTCCCGAGATGGTGGTGAACGTGGAACCCGGTCTGCCGACGATCGTCGGCGATCGGGACCGCCTGATCCAGGTGGTCATCAATCTCGTCTCGAACGCCGTGAAATTCACCGCGGCGGGTTCCATCAAGTGCTCGGCCCGGTTGGACGGCCCTGCCACGAGCGTCGAAGTCAGCGTTGCCGACACCGGGATGGGGATCGCGCCAGAGGATCAGGCTCGGGTCTTCGAGCAGTTCGGGCAGGCCGGCGACGCGCTCCTCGACAAGCCGCGCGGCACGGGCCTCGGGCTGCCGATCTGTCGCGAGATCGTCGAGCACCATGGTGGGCGGCTCTGGCTGGAGTCCGAGGTGGGCCGGGGTTCCACGTTTTTCTTCACGGTCCCGATCGGCGTCGAGGCGCCGCCCATGGAT
Organism: Chloroflexota bacterium; assembly: GCA_034666905.1. GTDB lineage: Bacteria > Chloroflexota > Limnocylindria > Limnocylindrales > CSP1-4 > SPCO01. The sequence continues at coordinate 3,131 of JAXDKX010000348.1, forward strand.
GTGCTTCCAGCCGGGGCCTCGACGCTCGGATAGCCGCTAGAACTGGTCGAGGTAGCGGTCGACCTCCCAGTCGGACACCTGCGTCCGGTACTCGTCCCACTCGGCGCGTTTGGCCGCCAGGTAATGGCTGAAGACATGCTCGCCAAGGGCGTCGCGGATGACCGTATCCGCCTCGAGCTCGTCGAGCGCCTCGCCGAGCGTGCCGGGCAGTTCGCGGATGCCCTTGGCCGCGATCGTCGTGGCGTCCATCTCGAAGAGCGACTCCTCGACTGGATCGGCGAGCTGCAGGTTCCGTTCCACGCCATCCAGGCCGGCCGCGATCATCGCCGCGAACGCCAGGTAGGTGTTCGACGATGGATCGGGGCAGCGGACCTCTGCGCGTGTCCCCTCCACGGACTTGCCCGGCGAGACCATTGGTACCCGGATGAGCGCGGAGCGGTTCGTCCGCCCCCAGGTCAGGTAGGTGGGGGCCTCATAGCCGGGCACCAGCCGCTTGTACGAGTTCACCAGCGGTGCCAGGACCGCGATCATGCCGCGGGCATGGGCGAGGATCCCGGCCATGTACGAACGTGCCACGTCGGACAGGCCGTACGGGTTGTTCGCATCGGCGAAGGCGTTGCGCTGCTCGGCGATCGACCAGAGGCTCTGATGGGTGTGCATCCCCGAGCCGTTGATCCCGTGGATGGGCTTCGGCATGAACGTGGCGTACAAGCCGTGGAGCTGGGCGATCGCCTTGAGCGCGAACTTGAACGTGATCGCGTTGTCGGCGGTCCGCAGCGCATCGGAGTACTCGAAGTCGATCTCGTGCTGGCCCTGCGCCACCTCATGGTGGGCGGCCTCGACCCGGATCCCGAACGCCTCGAGCGCGTCCACCATGTCCTGGCGGATCTCCTGGGCGAGGTCGGTCGAGAAATCGAAGTAGCCGGCCTGGTCGTGCGGCAACGGCTCGATCTGGCCGTCCGCGCCGCGCCGGAACAGGAAGAACTCCAGCTCGGGACCGGTGTTGACGACGTACCCGAGCGCCTTCGCTCGCTCGACCTGGCGACGCAACACGAAGCGCGGGTCGCCGGCGAACGCCTCGCCACGGGGCGTGTATACGTCGCAGATCACCCGGGCGGTGCCCCGCGGACCGGAGCCTGGCTGCCACGGGATCTCCGAGAAGGTGTCCATGTCCGGCATCAGGTATTGGTCGGATTCGGCGATCCGGGTGAACCCCTCGATCGACGATCCGTCGAACCAGGTGCCGTGCTTCACCGATCCCTCGAGCTGGTGGATCGGGATCGTCACTGCCTTCACGTGGCCGATGATGTCCGTGAACTGGAGCTGGATGAAGCGGATTCCCTGTTCCTTGGCCGCTTCGATCTTGGCGGTGGATTCGGCGCTTTGGGCCACGGCGGAGGTGCCTCCTCGAATGGGTCGGAGCGTCGGGGGAGATGGGGCAAGGATACGCCCGGCCCCGTTGGGACCGGGCGTATGGATGTCGTGGGAAGGCGGTCGCCCGAGACCGATCAGAGCT
>JAXDKX010000349.1:0-4551 GCA_034666905.1 Chloroflexota bacterium
GCTGCTTACGCAGCGAGGGCGAGAGTCGACTGGCGGTTGCCAGGTACTTCGTTTTGCTGCCTGATTAACGAGGCCTGAGCAGCATCCTCGGCTCGCGTTTCCCGATAGCCGGGCCCTGTCGAAACCACACATCCCCACAGGATCCGAGCACGACTCGGATTGGGAATGCTACTCGACCGACCGATTTCGGCCAAGTGCCTCACCGACGCCGGCAACGAAGACTGGGGTCATGTCCCGTTTCCCCCTGAGCTCGAGCTCGCGGCGCTCGAAGCCCGCCGGGTCGAATCCGCTCGCGAGCACCGCCGCTTCGGTGACCAGCGTCTCCCCGGTCGCCGCGGCTGACGCCAGCCTCGCCGTGGTGTTGACGACGTCGCCGAGGGCGGTCAGGTCGGTGACCGGGGGTTCCCCCACCGACCCGATGTAGGCGACGCCCGTGTGGACCCCGATGCCGATCGGGAGCCAGGGCCCACCGGCGTCGGCATGACCTGTTGCGCGGAGGAGGGCATGGGCCGCCTCGATCGCCCGGGCGGCATGCACCCGCTCGGCGAGCGCCGGAATGAACAGTCCGATGACCTCATCCCCGACGAACTTGTCGACGATGGCATCGTGGTCCACGAGGACTCGGGAAGCCACCTCGTAGAAGCGATCGAGCAGCCGCCGGAACGCGGTCGGCGACATCCCTTCCGCCAGCGACGTGGATCCGCGGACATCCGCGAACAGGAAGCTCGCCTCGATCTCGGCGCCACCGCGGTGCTCCTCGAGAACCCGGAAGCACGACCCGCAATAGCGCGGGTTCTTCGCCCAGCGATCCCGGTGCATGAGGTGCATCAGCGGCCGGCCTAGACCGCCGAACGGTGCAGCGCACATCTTGCAGCGCGGCGCGCTGGGGATGTGCTTTAGCATCGCCCGGGTCCGTGCGTAGCGTGGGTCGGTGCCGAGCAGGATCGACCGCCACATTCCCGCGTTGGGTTCGGCGGTCGAGGGTGTCGTGGAGTCGTCGGTCACGGCGGTTCCTGTGGCCTGCGTTCCCGCTTTGAGGCGTGCCGAGTGTAGTCCAGGCTCCCGGCAGGCGAGCCGCTCGCGGTCGGCGCGACCGACCGGCCCGTCCGACGACTGGTACGATCCCCTTCGGCCCTCGCAGGCCCAAGGGCTTGTCTGAGGTGCCCTGTGCAACGGCCGACACGCGATTCCATCGAAGGCCTGCGCCCGATCTCGCGCAACCTGTCGCTGGATCTAATCGCCGCGATCGGCCTCGGTGTCTCTGGTGCGCTCGTCACGTCGTTGCTGCCGACGATCGCCCGACGCGGTGGCCTCCCGCCGCTCGGCCTGGCGGTCCTGGCCGCGGCGCCCTACCTCACGAATCTGCTCAGCGTCTTCTCCGGGACGGTTGGCCCTCGATCGACGCGGCAGTTCGCGCTGCTGAGGGTCGTCGGAGCCGGCTCCCTGGCGGTGCTCCTGTTGCAGTCGCAGGCCGCCGTGATCATCGCCGTTGCGCTCGTGTTCTGGATCAGCGTTTCCTTCAGCGCGCCGTTCCAGCTTCGACTGTGGGGCGCGACCTACCCGGCCCGAATGCGCGGAAGGGTCGTCGGATTCCTCGGAACGGGGCGAGCGGCCGCGGCCGCGGGCGCCGCGCTGATTGGTGGCTTCCTTGCCGACCAGCTCGGTGGGCCCTCGGCGGTCGCCCTCGCCGGGATCGTCGGTGCGGTCTGCGCCGTGGCCTACGCCGGCTTTCGTGCATCCAGAGCTGCGGCACCGGTCGGCTATTCCGCCCGGGAATCGCTCCGTGCGATGCGTGAACGGCCGACCCTCCAGCGAGTCGCGCTCGCACAGGGCTTCTTCGGTGGCGGATTCATCGCGGCCGGCCCGCTCTTCGCCCTGGTCAACGTCGACCGGCTCAACCTGTCCCTCTCGGACGTCGGCATCATCGGTGTCCTGTCGGCCGTTGCGACGACCGTTTCGTTCCTCGTCTGGGGCGCCGTCGCCGACCGGACCGACGCCCTCGCGCCGATGCGTTTCGGCAGCATCATCGGACTTGGCGGGCTGCTGGCCTACGCCGTCGCCCCGGGCGTGGCGGTGCTCTGGCTGGCCTCGATCGCGATCGGCGTGAGCAATTCCTCGATCGACCTCGGCGTGGCAGGCGTGATCAGCGCCGAGACGCCACTCGCGTCGCGGGCGGCGGCCATGAGCGGCTGGAACGCGGTCACCGGCGCACGCGGTCTCGTCGCCCCATTCGTCATGAGCGCCCTCGTCCAGGTCGGGTTCATCGGGGTCACGACGGCCCTGCTCCTGTGCGCCGCGGCATCCGGGTTGGGTGTCGTCCTCTTCTGGTGGGCTGCCAGGCGTGCCCGAACCGACATCGGTATGCAGACGGCGTCCGAACCCGCGACCTGAGTGGCGCGACCTCATCGTGCCGGGTCCGGCGCCTCGCTACGATGGTGGCCATGCGCCTGACGCCCTGGGAGAAGGAGCGGCTCCTCGTCTTTGCCGCCGCAGAGCTCGCGCGGCGGCATCGTTCGGTGGGGCTCCTGCTCAACCAGCCCGAGACGGTCGCGCTGATCTGCGACGCGATGCTCGAAGCGGCCAGGGCCGGACTGGGATACGACGACGTCGTCGCGGCAGGCCGCCTGGCCGTGTTCGGCGACCAGGTCATGCCGGGGGTTCGCGAGCTGATCGACGAGGTCCGCCTGGAGGTCCTGTTCGGCGACGGGACGCGGCTGGTCGTCCTGATCGATCCGCTAGCCGAGACGGGTGGGCTGCCGGGGGTCGACGGTCCGGGGGCGATCCGGCTGGCGAACCGGGAAGCGGCCAACGACGGGCCCAAGAGCGGGCTCCTCGAGCTCGTCGTTCGGAGCGAATCGCAACGGGTCATCCGGGTTTCATCCCACTATCCGTTCCACCGGGTCAACCGCCGGCTTGCCTTCGATCGAGATGCGGCGCGGGGCTTCCGGCTGGACCTGCCGGCGGGCGAGTCCCAGCGGTGGGCGCCGGGCGAGACGAGGACCGTGCGGCTCGTTCCCTACGGCGGCGACCCTGAGGGCGACGGATGAGCCGGCTCTCCCCGGCCGATCGCCTCGCCCGCTATGGCCCGACGACCGGCGATCGAGTCCGCCTGGGCGATACGGACCTGTGGGTTCGGGTCGGCGAGGACCGCCAGGCGCCGGGCGACGAGCCAATCTGGGGGTACGCCAAGACGATTCGCCCACGTGCTGCCCAGGGCATGCCCGGCCCCTCCGAGCTCGATGTCGTGATCGCCGGAGCGCTCGTGCTCGACCCGGTCATCGGTGCCGTCAAGGCGGACATCGGGATCAAGGATGGGCGGATCGTCGGCGTGGGACGAGCCGGGAATGGGGCGATCAGCGACGGCATCGACCTCCCGATCGGACCGCACACCAGACCGATCATGGGCTATGGCCTGATCGCGACACCCGGCGCCGTGGACAGCCACGTCCACGCCATCAGCCCGGCCCTCATTCCGGCCGCGCTCTCCGGCGGGGTCACGACCCTGATCACGGCAGGCTTCGAAGAGCCGCCGTGGGGGATGGAGCGGACCCTGCTGGCGATGGCCGACTGGCCGGTCAACGTCGGCCTGCAGGCCGGGGCCCGGATCGAGGACGACGGCTCGCTTGAGGCGCTGCTCGATGCGGGCGCCTGCGGGTTCAAGATCCACGAGGATTACGGCGCCCACCCCGAGCTGATCGACCACGTCCTTCAATTCGCCGACGCCCACGACGTCTCGGTCTCGCTCCATACCGACGGCTTGCACGAGTCGGCCGAGCTCGAGGACACGATCGCGGCGATCGCCGGCCGCACGGTCCACGCGTATCACGTCGAAGGCAGTGGGGGCGGGCACGTCCCGGACCTGCTCGGCCTCGTCCGCGAGTCGAACATCCTCTGCTCGTCGACGACGCCGACCCTCCCCTTCGGCGTCAATGCCGCGGTCGAGGGCGTCCCGATGATCGTGCTCAACCACGGGGCGTCATTCCTCGTCCCGAGCGATGTCGAGCTGGTCCGGGAGCGGGTCCATCCGGCGACCATGGCCGCCGAGGGCCCGCTGCACGAGCTCGGCGCCATCGGGATCGTCAATTCCGATTCCCAGGGGATGGGCCGGATGATGGAGACCGTTCGCCGCACCATCCAGCTGGCCCACGTCATGCGGGCATGGCGCGCCTCGTCCGCGGGTGCCGGACACGCCGGATTGCCGGTCGATCCGGATGACGCGTTCGATTCGACCGACCGGGTGCTCCGCTACCTGGCCAAGGTCACCGTCGAGCCGGCCATCGCGCACGGCATTGCGGGCCACGTCGGATCATTTGGCGTCGGCCGACTCGCCGACATCGTCCTGTGGAAGCCAGCGTTCTTTGGCGTGAAACCCGAGCTCGTGTTGAAGGCCGGGTATCCGGCCTGGGCGCCGCTCGGCGACGGCAACGCGACCGTGGAGCGCTCCGAACCGACGCGCTACCAGGCCGACTGGGGTGGTTCGGGTGGTGCCGGAGCGCGCCTCTCCGTGACGTTCGTTTCGGAACGGGCAAGCGCTACTGCGGCGATCGCCGG
>JAXDKX010000350.1:0-3280 GCA_034666905.1 Chloroflexota bacterium
CCCGCAACCTCTTCCGCCGGCCGGCAGCCCTGGACCTGGCGGGGTTCGCCCCGAATTTCACGATCATCAACGTCCCGTCGTTCGAGGCCGACCCGGGCACCGAGGGGACGCGAAGCGGGACCGCAATCCTCGTCCACCTCCAGCGGATGGAGGTGATCATCGTCGGCACCGAGTACGCCGGCGAGATCAAGAAGTCCGCCTTCACGGTGATGAACTACCTGATGCCCGACGAGCGGGTGCTGCCCATGCACTCGGCCATCAACGTTGGCGCCGACGGCGATCCGGCGGTCTTCTTCGGCCTGAGCGGCACCGGCAAGACGACCCTCTCGGCCGATCCGCAGCGCAGCCTGATCGGCGACGACGAGCACGGCTGGGGCGACGGGATCACGTTCAACTTCGAGGGCGGCTGCTATGCCAAGACGATCCGGCTCTCGCCAATGTACGAGCCCGACATCTTCCAGACGACCCGACGCTTCGGGACGGTCCTGGAGAACGTCGATCTCGACCCGAGAACGCGCGAGCTCGATCTCGATTCGGAACGGTTCACCGAGAACACCCGGGGCGCCTACCCGCTCGAGTTCATCGGCAACGCCGACCCGACCGGGATCGCCGGCACGCCGCGCGCCGTTGTCTTCCTGACGGCCGATGCATTCGGCGTGCTGCCGCCGATCGCGCGCCTCACCCGCGAACAGGCCGCCTACCACTTCATCAGCGGCTACACCGCCAAGCTGGCCGGCACGGAGGTCGGGGTCAAGGAGCCGAAGGCCACCTTCTCGGCCTGCTTCGGGGCGCCGTTCATGCCGCGCCATCCCGGCGAATACGCCCACATGCTGGTCGATCGCCTCGAGCGCGACGATGTCCCGGTCTGGCTGGTCAATACCGGTTGGACGGGCGGGCCATACGGGGTGGGCGAGCGGATGAACATCGCCCATACCCGCTCGATCGTGCGTGCCGCGCTGGACGGCAGCCTCGCCCCGGTCGCCACCCGGACCGATCCGGTTTTCGGAATCGAGGTCCCGACGAGCTGTCCGGGGGTGCCGTCGCAGTTCCTGGATCCTCGGGCGACCTGGGCCGATCCAGCTGCCTACGATCGCGCGGCCGCCATCCTGGCTCGCATGTTTGCCGACAACTTCGAGGCCTATGCGGATGGCGTCAGCGAGGCCATCCGGAACGCCGGACCTCGGGTCGACTGATCCGTCCAGGCCGAGGCCCCTGGCCTCTCTGATTTTCCGTCCTGGCCGCGATTCTTTTTCCGGCCACGCAACAACGGCCCTTGTCGTTGCTGTAGGAGCAAACAACCGGCGCGGAAGGCCTTCGGCTGGTGGCGAGCCGTCGATCGCTTGCTGAGGCAGCAAAACCGAACTCGGCCGGATGCCCGTGCACGTGACGTCTTTGCTGAGGCAGCAAGGAATCGCTCGATTCGTCGCCTCGGCACCGCGCGGCGGGATGGGTTGTTGCTGCACCAGCAAACTCGTGGGCGAATGAACCGATCGTGGGGGCCCGGCCAACGAATCGGAGGTCGCCCTGAAGGAGGCCCGCCCTACAATGCCGGTACCGCGTTGGTCGTTGCCATCCGAAGAGGAGTCGTCCCTGTAATGCCTCGCAACAAGGTCACGGTCATCGGCGCCGGCAACGTTGGTGCCACCACGGCCCAACGGATCGCTGAGGCCGGGCTGGCCGACGTCGTCCTGATCGACATCGTCGAGGGATTGCCCCAGGGCAAGGGGCTCGACCTGGCGGAGGCAGCTCCAGTCGTCGGCCACGACGCCCGGATCACCGGCACCAACGACTACGCCGACACGACCGGAAGTGACATCGTGGTGGTGACCTCCGGCCTTGCGCGGCAGCCCGGGATGAGCCGGGACGACCTGCTCGCGAAGAATGCCGGGATCGTCCGCGCGGTGGTCGAGCAGGCGGCCAGGCATTCGCCGAACGCGATCCTGATCATCGTCACGAACCCGCTCGATGCGATGTGCCACGTGGCACTCAAGGCATCCGGCTTCCCTCGCGAGCGCGTCCTCGGGATGGCCGGGGTCCTCGACTCGGCACGATTCCGAACGTTCATCGCGCAGGAGCTCGGGGTCTCGGTCGAGGACACCCACGCCTTCGTGCTGGGCGGCCACGGCGACACGATGGTCCCCTTGTCGCGCTACTCGACCGTGGCGGGCGTCCCGATCACGGAGCTGCTGCCCGCGGACCGGGTGAAGGCGCTCGAGGCGCGAACGGCCAATGGCGGCGCCGAGGTCGTCGCCCTGCTCAAGACCGGCTCCGCGTTCTACGCGCCGGCGGCGTCCGCATTCGAGATGGTCGAATCCATCCTGCTCGATCGCAAGCGGGTCCTTCCCTGTGCCGTGCTGCTGCAGGGAGAGTTCGGCGCGCGCGACCTGTTCGTCGGCGTGCCGGTCGTCCTGGGCGCGGCCGGAATGGAGCGCGTCTTCGAGATCGAGCTGACGGCCGCCGAGCAGGCGGCGTTCGACGCGTCGGCCGACGCGGTCCGCGACCTCGTGGCGAAGCTCGACTGACCGGGGCCTCGATACACTCCGCAGGACCGTGCCCATTGCCGTCCTGATCTTCCGGTTCGATCCGATTGCGCACCTGTTTGGCGATCTCGCGGTGCGCTGGGGGGTGCTCGCGCTCGCAGGCGCGCTGTTCGCATCGCTCGTGCTCTGCGGGTTGCTCGCGCGCAGCGCGGGATTGCGCGCTGACGACCTCGCGTTCATCGCCATCGGCGCCGTCCCAGGCGCCGTGATCGGTGGCCGGCTGGGCTACGGCCTGCTCCACCTCGACTACTACGCGCACACGCCGCACGCGCTCGTCGACCCGGGCGTCGGGAGCCTCGAGCTCGGGCTCGGCGTTGTCGGCGGCCTGCTGACGGGCAGCTACGTCGCACGCCTCCTGGGTGCCCCGGTTGGCCGATGGCTCAACGTGGCCGCGACGCCCGTCCTGCTCGGGCTCGGGCTCGGCAAGCTGACGATGATCCTGACGGGTTCCGGGCAGGGGGCGCCCAGCAACGCCCTGCTGTCGACCGCGTATGCCGGGCCGGGCCCATGGGGCTCGTTGGCGCCGGGCCTGCCGTCGGAGCCGTCGCAGGCCTACGAGGGGATCGCCACCTTGATCATTCTCGCCGGCCTCGGGCTCGTGCTACTCGCGGGCACGTTCGAGCAGCGGGACGGTCGCCCGTTCTTCATCGCCATCGGGGCGTGGGCCCTGGCGCGGGCGGCTGTTTCGCTCACCTGGCGGGATCCCGCGGTTGCCCTCGGCCTGAACGCGGGCGGGCTGA
>JAXDKX010000351.1:0-3794 GCA_034666905.1 Chloroflexota bacterium
ACCGCCAGCTTGGCCTGCGCTTCCCCGAGATTCGGGAACGCGCCGACCTGCTCGAGGACACCCTCGCCATCCTGCACGGGCTGTGGGGCGAGCCCGATGGCTGGTCGTACGCCGGCCACCAGGTCTCGCTCGACGAGGCCAACTTCCACCCAAAGCCCGTCGACGTGCCGGGCCGGCCGAGGACCACGATCGGTGGTGCACGCCCGCGAATCATCATCGGTGGCGGCGGAACTCCTCGGTCCTACCGGCTGGCGGCTCGCTATGCGGATGAGTTCAACCTCAATACCAAGAGCCCGGAGCACACGCGCGAGGTGTTTGCCGAGCTGGACGGCGCGTGCCAGGCGATCGGTCGCGATCCTCGAACGCTGACCCGCTCGGCGATGGTCGGTGTCCTCATCGGCCGGACAGAGGCGGAGATGTCGGATCGCCTGGCCGCTGCGGTCGAGGCCTTCGGCTCCGACAGCGAGGATGTCGACTGGCTCGCCGAGCGCGAGGCGCGCTGGATCACGGGAACGCCCGAACAGGCGCGCCAGGCACTCGGGCGCTACGTGGCGGCCGGCGCCGAGCGGATCGTCCTCCAGGACTTCCTGCCGTGGGACCTGGACATGATCGACGTGATGGGCGAGGTCCTGGTCGCCGCCGCCTGAGGCCCGGTCAGCCGCCGCCTGAGGCCCGGTCAGCCGCCGGCCGCGTCGGCCGCCCTGACGTAGATCGGGTCGTCGCGACGGATCGGATCCGGGTTCGTCCCCCGGGCGCGCGCCAGCCGCTCGGTCAGCAGCTGCAGTGGCGTGGCCGTCCCGAACAGGGCAGCGAGCGGGGCGGGCAGATCGGCCGCCTGGGCCACGAGCAGCCGGCCGGCCGGAGTCAGCGATGGGTCGACGGCGGCGTCGAGGTCCGCTGCCAGGATGGCCGCCGAGCGGATGCCGATCTCGCGAGCCGCGGCGAGGGCCTGCAGGGCACGGGCCAGCCGCTCCGGCCGGCCGGCCGCCGGGTCAGCCAGGACCAGGACGAGGCCGGTCCTGGATCCGGTCGCCGGCAGGTGGCCGTGGAGGAACGTCTCGAGGTCGCGGTAGGCCGACGGCAGCCAGGAGGCCTCCTCCACCTTGAGCACGAGCTCGCGGCCGGCCGGGCGGTCCGAGCCCGAGGCAATGACCAGCAGATGGGCGACCTCGGCGATCTCGGCAGCGATCCGTTCGGCACCGGCACCGTCGCGCGTACCCGCGGCCAGGAGCTGGACGACAGCCCCCACGTCCAGCGGCCGATTCGAAACGAGGGAGCCGGTGGCGGCGGCCGCCAGCATCGGGCTCAGGTAGCCGATCGTGTGGCACCAGCTCTCGTCCAGCTCCCCGGTCTCGACAACGATCTCGGCGATTGCGCCGGCCGGCGACCGACGGCTCACGGTCACGATCGCGGTTCGTGCGCCGGCCGCCTGCGACGCGGCAAGCGCGGCATTGGTGGCCGCCGTCCCGCCCTCGTGCGAGATCCCGATGACCAGCCCGCGCGACTCGGGATCGAGCGAGACCTCGAACGCCTGCTCGCCGCGGATCGTGTCGTTGGCCAGGCCGGCGGCACGGACGGCCTCGCGCAGGATCTCAACGGCCCCGAACGCCGCGGTTTCCGACGTTCCGCACCCGGTGACGATGACGGGTTCACCCGCGGACACGGCTGCCCTGATGGCGGCTGCCAGGGCCGCGGTGCCGCTCGACGCCGGGTCGTGTTCCAGGATCCGGCGGGCCAGCGCCGGTTCAGCGTCGATCATCTCGGTCATGTGATACGGCGGCCCCGACCGGAGGCTGGGCTGGCTGGTGGAGGCCCACGGCTCAGGCGGGCCTGCCAGCGCTGCGGCGGGATCGAGACGGCGGTCGGTCGACATGGGAGGCTCCTTCGCAGATCGCGAGGATAGGTCGCGCGAGTGACTCGCCGCCCATCGGCCCACGTCGCGCGACGGTCCGCCCAAGACGTCCGACGGGCGCACGCGTCACCATGGCGGTTGACAAGGAGGTCGGCATGCAGGTTGGTCTGATGGCGCCACAGGGCTGGAAGGGCGAATACGACGGCTGGGGAGCGGCCGACGCATGGGCCCGGACGGTCGAGCTGGCACGGAACGCGGAGGAGCTGGGGTTCGAATCGCTCTGGGTCTTCGACCACTTCCACACCGTGCCGAGCCCGACCGACGAGATCACGTTCGAGTCGTTCTCGGTCCTGTCGGCTCTGGCCATGGCCACCGAGCGCGTTCGCCTGGGCCACATGGTGGTCTGCACGGGATTCCGCAACCCGGCGCTCACGGCGAAGCTGTCGTCGACCATCGACGTCATCAGCGGCGGTCGATTCGAGCTCGGAATCGGTGCCGGCTGGAAGGAAGAGGAGTGGCGCGCCTATGGCTACGGCTTTCCCTCGCTCGGCGAGCGGATGGCGGCCTTCGGCGACCACCTCGAGGTCATCCGGGCGATGTTCGGGCCGGGGCGTGGCTACTACGAGGGTCGGCACGCGCACACCCGGGGTGCGATCAACATTCCGAAGGGGCTACAGGAGCCGCGCATCCCGATCATCGTCGGAGGCAACGGCGAGCGCGTGACGGCGGGCCTGGCGATCCGCTTCGCCGACGAGCTCAACTACGTGTTCCTGGGCGCGCCCGAGATCGTCGAGCGGATGGCCGCGGTCCGCGCGCGCTGCGAGGAGGAAGGGCGCGATCCCTCCACGATGCGGTTCTCGCTCTACACGCGAGACGAGGAGATGCGCACGGCCGGCCAGGAGCGCGTCGACGTCATTGGACAGATGGCCCAGACCGGCCTGGACCGGATCGTCTGCTTCCCGACCCGCTGGTCGCCGACCGTCGAAGCGCAGGCGAGGTTCGCCGAGGATTGCCGGGCGGCGGGGGTCCAGCTGGGGTCTTCAGTCCAGGTCTAGTCCTGCGAGGCGCGGCCGATCCGACCGATGCGGCGGAGCGGCGCGTAGCGGAACCAGGCGCGCCCCACGAGCAGATCGAGCTGGACCGGCCCGTAGCGCCGCGAATCGATCGGCTCTCCGAATCCGGCTGCCGCGGTGACATCCCGGCTGGCGTCGCTCAGGAGCCAGGCCTCGTCCTCGGCCAGCTCGAGGTAGCCCTCGGCGAATGGAACGCGATCGCCAGGCCCGGCAGCGATACGTTTCACGGCCAAATCTCCGCCGTCGGGCTCACGGAACACGACGACCGAGCCGCGGCGCGGCCAGCGGACGAGCGTTGGATCGATGAGCAGCCAATCGCCCGGGTCGATCGCCGGCCGCATGCTCGCCTCGGCGACGGCGACCCGCCACGGCCCCCTGAATCGTCGAAGCCCCGCCGTCCGACGGGGCTTCCGATCGGGCAAGCGCCGGCTCCTAGGCCGGTCGGCCCGCGACCCGCGTCTTCTCGAGGCCGCCGGTCGCCTTCCAGGCGGCGTCGACGTCATTGATCAGGTCGAGCAGCTTCTGTCCGTCGGCCGGGTCGACCGAGGCCTTGACCTTGGACACCTGCTTGGTGGCGTTCCAGAAGAGCTCGTGGAGGTTCGGGACCTTGTCGAGATGCTCCGGCTTGAAATAGTCGTGCCACAGGACGTCGAGATGGTGCTTGACGAGCTCGGCTCGCTCTTCCTTGATGCCGATCGCCCGAGCGCGGAACGTGTCGTCGGCGCTGGCCTGGTACTTCTCCATGATCCGGAAACACGATTCAGCTTCGATGCGGGCCTGCTCCGGGTCATAGACCCCACACGGCAGATCGCAGTGGGCTCCTGCCGTCGCGTTGGGGGCGAGCCAGCCGGTCAGTCGAGACATGACAC
>JAXDKX010000352.1:0-4579 GCA_034666905.1 Chloroflexota bacterium
TACGGCGCCAGCCTGGTCCGCACGCTTCGATCCGGGCTCGGCGAGCAGGTCCTCGAAGGCGGCCCGGGACTAGGGGCGCTCGGCGGCGATCCCCAGGTGACGGCCGCATTGCTGGATGCAACACAGGCGAAGGAGCCGGCGGTACGTCGGATGGCCGTCTCGCTGCTCGCCCGGATCGAGGGATCGGATGCCGACGCCGCCCTCCTTCGGGCGCTCGATGACGACGATCCCGGCGTTCGGGTGGCCGCGCTGGACGGACTGGCCGGCCGCGAACCGGGGCTGGAGATTGACGATCGGCTGGCCGCGCGGTTGGACGATTCAGTCGACCGCGTCCGCGCCGCGGCCGTCCGAGCGGTTGGCCGAAGAGACGGCGTGGGAATCATCGCTCGACTCAGGGATCTGGCCACGGATCCGAGCGTTTCGGTGCGGGCGGCCGTTGCGGTCGCGCTCGAGGATCGCAGCGGCGACGGCGATGGCGACAACCGCCGATCCGTTGCCGATCTTCTTGCCGATCCGTCTCCGGACGTCCGCCAGGCCACGATCGAGGCGGTCGCTGCCGTCGGAGGCATGTCCCGAGGCGAGACCATCGCTCCCGTCCTCCTTGGTGCCCTCGACGACGACAGCAGCCTCGTTCGCCGAACCGCGGCGGGACTCCTGGCGACGCGCACCGTCGAGACTGATGGCGTGCTCGATGTCCTGACATCCGGCTCGCCCCGTGCCCAGGATGCCGCGCTCCTTGCCCTGATGGGCCACGGTGAACCAGTCCGGGACCCGGTGGCGGCCTGGGCAGGCGCACAGATCGCGCGGGCCACCGCCGCCCGCACGGATCGCCATGTGATCGAGGGCGGCCCAAATGCGACGGCGTTGGCACCAGACAGCTCGGTCGGGTTCCTCGCCGCCGTGCTGGCCCGGCGCGAACGGATGCTGGTCGACCGGGCATTGGGAGCACTTGCCGTGCTTGGCGCACCGGAGGCGGGCGGAGTCCTCCGTCGATGCCTCCGGTCGACTGACCCGGAGATCCGCGCCCAGGCGCTGGAAGCGCTCGACTCAATCGGCGATCGACGCCTCCGCGGCGCGGTCGTGCGCCTGCTCGACGCCGACGCAACTGCCAGCGTCCAGGCTCGTGATCCGGTGCTGGGCCGATTGGCGGATGATGGCGATCCGTGGGTCGGCCTGCTCGCACGCCGCACCATCATTGAGGTTGGAGGAATGGTGGAGATACCGGAGACCGAGAGGACGATCAGCGAGATTGACACGATGCTGACGCTGCGGCGCGTTCCCCTGTTCGAAGGGCTCGATCCGGAGGACCTCCAGCGAATCGCATCGACCTGCCTGGAACGCACCTACCCGCCCGGGGCCGCCCTCGTTCGCGAGGGCGAGATCGGCGACGAGCTCATCGTGATCGTCGAGGGAGGGGTGCGAGTCGTTCGCGCCGAGCCCGATGGCAGCGAGCGGTATATCCGCCGGTATGCTGCCGGTGACCACATCGGCGAGTTGGCCGTGCTGCGCGAGCAACCGCGGATCGCGACGGTGATCGCCGAGGGCGACGGCGTTCGTGCGCAGGTCATCAATGGAGAGAGCCTCAAGGCGATCCTGCGCGAGCGCCCGGAGGCAGCCATGGCGATGCTTTCGACCCTCGCCGAGCGGATCAGCGCGCAGTAGGGTTCGACCATGGTGGACGAACCTGCGGTCCGGACGGATCTCCCGACCGGGACAGTCACGTTCCTGCGTACGGACGTCGAGGGCTCGATGGCGCTTGCGCGCACCGTTGGCGCTCGATGGGATGCGATCAACGCCGCGCACCTCGGCCTCATTCGCCGGGCGGTCGACGCCCATGGCGGCGTGTGCGTCCGCACCGAGGGCGATGCCTTCTTCGGCGTCTTTCCGGAGGCAGGTGCCGCGGTCGCTGCCGCCATCGAGGCGCAGCGCGCGCTCGTCGCCCACCCCTGGCCGGACGACGCCATCGTCCGTGTCCGCATGGGCGTGCACAGTGGAGAGGCGCACCTCGCCGGCGACGACTACGGCGGATTCGAGGTCAATCGCGCGGCCAGGATCGCCGCCGCCGGGCACGGAAGCCAGATCGTCATGTCCGAGCCGACCCGCCTGCTTGCCGAATCGGCCATCGTCGACGGGGTCGCGATCCACGATCTGGGCAGGCACGTCCTCCGGGATGTCCCGATGCCGGAGCGGCTCTTCCAGCTGGACATTCCCGGCCTCCAGGTGGAGTTCCCGCCGCTGCGCACGGCCCGGCCAAGCGCTGGCAATCTGCCGCTGCGCGTGACCAGCTTCCTGGGGCGCGATCAGGAGCTGCACGAGCTTCAGGAGCTGCTCGAGGAGAACCGCCTCCTGACCCTGACTGGCCCGGGTGGCATCGGCAAGACCAGTCTGGCGGTTGAGCTCGCGCGATCGCGGGTGGAGACGCTCCCGGATGGTGCGTGGTTCGTCGCACTCGACTCGCTGACGGATCCAGGGGTGGTACGTGCCCTGATCGCACGGACGCTTGGCCTGTTCGACGGACCGGACCGTCCCGCCGCAGAGGCCATCGAGCGCTACCTCGCGGATCGCTCCACCTTGCTGGTCCTGGACAATTTCGAGCACCTGATCGAGGCCTCCGGGGTCGTGGCCGATCTCCTGCGAGCCTCGCCCAAGACGAGGATCGTCGTGACAAGCCGAGCGCCGTTGCGCATCGCCGGAGAGCAGGAATACCCCGTGCGGCCGTTGGCGGTCGGCAGCAAAGCGTGTTCGGCGCTGTTCATCCAGCGAGCTCGTGCGATCCGCCCCGGTTGGGACGCGGGAGCCGACGCGCCCGTCGTCGACGAGGTCTGCGGGCTGCTCGATGGCTTGCCTCTCGGGCTCGAGCTCGCGGCAGCCCGTGTATCGCTGATGCCCGTGCGCGCAATCCGCGATCGCCTTGCAGCTCGCCTGCCCCTGCCAGGCAGCGGACCCAGGGATGCCCCGAATCGCCAACGGACCCTGGAGGGCGCCATCGCATGGAGCCACGATCTTCTCTCGCCCGCTGAGCAGCGGCTGCTGCAGGACCTGGCCGTGTTCGAAGGCAGCTTCGACGTCGAGCAGGTCGCAGCCGTCAGTGGCGAAGACGTGTTCGATGGACTCGCCGCCCTGGTCGACCAGAGCCTCGTGACGCGCGAGATCGGCGACGATCCTGATGCCATCCGGTTCCGGCTGCTTCAGGTGATCCGACGGTTCGCGACGGAGAAGCTGCAAGCCAGTGGTCGCGAGCCCGAGTTGCGGCAGCGTCACGCGGCCGCCTACCTGGCGCTTGCCGAGAAAGCCGCACCCTTCCTGCCGGGGCGCGAGCAGCCGCGCCTGCTCGCCCGCCTGGCGCTCGATCAGGACAACCTCCGAGGCGCCGTGCAATGGGCGATCGATAATGCTCACACGGAGCTTGCGCTGCAGCTCGTTGGGGCCCTGTGGCGCTTCTGGCAGCTCGACGGTCATCTCGTCGAGGGCCGAACGCTCGTTGAAGCGGCCCTGGCGATGCCCGGCGCCGACGAGCCTACGAAGGCACGGTTGCAGGCCCTGACCGCCGCAGGCGGCGTTGCCTATTGGGACGGGCGGTCCGAGGAAGCCCTGCGCCTCTATGCCGAGCAGCTGGAACTGGCTCGCGTGCTCGCCGACCCGGTGAGCGAGGTGGACGCCATCTTCAACCTGACGTACGGTCGATTCCTGAGTGGCGATCGAGAGGGTGCCCTGGACATGATCCTGGACGCCCGGGATCGGTATCGGTTGCTTGGCGACGACCGCGGCGCGGCCCGTGCGGAATGGGCGCGCGCGACGGCGCATCTCCAGGCGGACGACCCGGCCGAGGCCGAGGTGCTCTTCGCCGAGCTCCTTGGCACATTCGAGCGTCTCGACGACGCGTGGTACCACGCCATGACGCTGGGAAGCCTGGCATGGACCAACTTCGGCCTCGGGAACGTCCACGAGGCTGGCCGCTGGCTGGTTCGAGGCTTCGCCGAAACGCACGCCCTCAAGGACCGCGCATCGACCGTTGTCAACCTGCCGGCCACGGCGATCATGGCCATCCAGGCTGGGCATATCGAGGACGCGGCCGTCATCCTGGGGGCCGTCGAATCCCTGGGCGTCCGATACGGCGTGGTGACTCCCCCTGGGCTCGACAGGCTGATCCTGGGCAAGGATCCCGACACGCAGGTCCTTGACGCGCTCGGAGCGGAAAAGGTCGCCGCTGCCAAGGAGCGGGGTCGCCGCCTGAGCATCGATGAGGCGGCCGAGCTCGTGATGAGGATTGGCGCAGAGATGGAGCGTGCCGGTCCTCAGTAGGCCGCCAGCGTCCGGATCCCGTCGGCGATCTTCTCGGGATTGACCATGAACCAGTCCTCGAGGACGTGGTTGTACGGCACTCCCGGGACCTCGGGCCCGGCAACCCTCGTCACTGGCCCGTCCAGGTAGTCGAACGCCTCCTCAGCCACGATCGCCGCGATCTCCGCCCCGTAGCCGCCGAACTTGTTGTCCTCGTAGACGACAAGGCACTTGCCGGTCTTGCGAACAGAGTCGAGCAGCGTCTCGGTGTCCAATGGGCGCAGGGTCCGCAGATCCA
>JAXDKX010000353.1:0-5433 GCA_034666905.1 Chloroflexota bacterium
GGCCGTCGGCGGTCCGGTCGAACACCGCTCCCCACAGTTCGAGCTCGCGGACCCGATCGGGCGATTCGATCGCGTGCAGCTGGGCCATCCTGGGGTTGTTGAGGAGCTTGCCGCCGACCATTGTGTCGCGAAAGTGGATCTGCCAGGTATCGGCCGACGCGACATGGCCGAGCGCCGCGGCGACGCCCCCCTCGGCCATCACCGTGTGGGCCTTCCCGAGGAGCGACTTGCAGACCAATCCGACGTCGGCGCCGGAGGCCTTCGCCTCGATGGCCGCCCGCAGGCCCGCGCCGCCCGCGCCGATCACCAGCACGTCGTGGACGCGCCGCTGAGGTTTGGCCGGATCAGCCATCCGTTGCGTCCTCCCGGCCCTAGAAGCGGATGGCGGGGTCGGTCAGGACGCCCATCGCCAGCAGGCGGACGTAGAGGTCGGCCAGCCCGACGGAGATCAGGCTGGCCCACGCCCAGCGCATGTGGAACAGGTTCATCCACGTGGTCCGCTGCCAGAGCTTGTAGCGGACCTGCGTCCGCCGGCTGCACGAGAAGCAGTCGAGCTTGCCGCCCACCAGGTGACGGAACGAGTGGCAGGACAGCGAGTACCCCGACAGCAGAAACACGTTCGCGATCAGGATCAGCCCGCCCAGGCCGATCCGCCATCCACCGCCATCGCGAAACGAGAGCAATGCATCGAGCCACAGGAAGAACAGCGGAACGAAGGCCAGGTAGAGGAAGAACCGATGCAGGTTCTGCAGGATGAACGGGAAGGCCGCTTCCAGCCGATATCGACGATGAATCGTCGGCTCGCCCACCGCGCAGGCCGGCGGATCCGCGAAGTACGAGCGGTAGTACGCCTTCCGGTAGTAGTAGCAGGTCGTCCGGAAACCGAGCGGAATCCACAGGATCAGGATCGCCGGCGAGAACCAGGTCGGGAGCCAGTCGGGCCGGATCAGCGGCGAGAAGAACGGCGAGAGATAGCCATTGGCCTCGTAGCCGACATGGAAGAGCGGCCCCCACACGAGGGCCGAGAAGAGCGAGTAGACGATGAAGGTCGTGAAGCCGAAGGCGACGATCGCCGGCTCGGTCCCCCAGTCGTCGATCCGGCTGGTCGCGCCGAGCCCCTGTCGCGCGGTGCCAGGTGGTTTTCGCGGGACGCGGATGCTGGCCGGGAATCCGGTCATCCAGCCACCGGTAGCGCCTGCAGCCGGTCGATGATCGCGTCCGTGAAGGCGGCAGTGCCGGCCGATCCACCCATGTCGTGGGTCACCGTGCGACCTTCGGCGATCACCTCGCGCACCGCGGCCTCAACACGTGACGCGTGATCCGGGTGCCCAAGGTGCCGCAGCATCAGCGCGGCCGACAGGATGAGCGCCGTCGGGTTGGCCTTGTCGAGTCCCGCGTACTTGGGGGCCGATCCGTGGACGGGCTCGAAGACCGCGGCGTCCGGCCCGATGTTGGCCCCGGGCGCGACGCCCAGGCCACCGACGAGGCCGGCAGCCAGGTCGCTGATGATGTCGCCGTACAGGTTCGGCAGCACCAGGACGTCGTACAGCTCCGGCTTCTGGACGAGCTGCATGCACATGTTGTCGACGATCCGGTCCTCGAACTCGATTCGCCCGTCGTAGTCGGCGGCCACGGTCCTGCAGGACTCCAGGAACAGCCCGTCGGACAGCTTCATGATGTTGGCCTTGTGGACGGCCGTGACCCGGTGTCGGCCGTTCGCGACGGCGTAGTCGAACGCGAACCTGGCGATCCGCTCGGACGCCGCACGGGTGATGATCTTGATGCTCTCGGCTGCATCCGGACCGACCATGTGCTCGATGCCGGCGTAGAGATCCTCGGTATTCTCCCGGACGATCACGAGGTCGACGTCCTCGTAGCGCGTGTCGAGCCCCTTCATCGAGCGGGCCGGCCGCAGGTTGGCGTACAGCCCGAGCGCCTGGCGCAGGCCGACGTTGACGCTCCGGAATCCCGCACCGACCGGCGTCGTGATGGGCCCCTTGAGCGCGACCCTGGTGCGCCGGATGGACTCGAGGACGGCCTCTGGGAGCGGCGTTCCGAATTCGGCGATGACCGCCTCGCCGGCCTGCACCGTTTCCCACTCGAAGTCGAGTCCGGTCGCCTCCAGGACGCGGCAGGTCGCCTCCACCAGCTCCGGACCGATGCCGTCGCCGGGGATCAGGGTCACGCGGTGGGCCATGCCGCGATTGTAGCGACGCGGCGTACCGGGCGGCGGCGGCCGGCTCCCCGTCGGCGCGGTACCATCGCGGTCCCCGCCTCGCCCTCCACACGGAGCCTGCCGCAGGTGAAGATCCAGGAAGCCGACGCCAAGTCGTTGCTGCTCGCGCAGGGCCTGCCCGTGCCCGCCTGGGAGGTCGCGCACAACGTGGAGGAGGTCCGGCACGCGGCCGATCGCTTCTTCGCCGACGGCGCCCGGCAGGTCGTGATCAAGGCGCAGGTCCTGGTCGGCGGTCGCGGCAAGGCGGGCGGCGTCAAGCTCGCTGGCTTCTCCGAACAGGCCGAGCTCATCGCCGGCGCAATCCTCGGGATGGAGATCAAGGACATCACCGTCCGCAAGGTCCTGGTCGCCTCCGCGGCCGACATCGTCAAGGAGTTCTACATGTCCGCGGTGCTCGATCGGGCCGCGGGAAAGATCCTGCTGATGGGGTCGGCCGAGGGCGGCGTGGAGATCGAGCAGGTCGCCGCCGACCATCCCGAGGCGATCGTCCGGCTCCATGCCGACCCAATGCTCGGGCTCCTCGATTTCCAGGCCCGGCAGTTCTGTTTCGCGATGGGCCTTGGCGGCCATCTCAAGGCAGGCGTGGCCATCGCCAAGGGCATCGTCGCGACGATGCTCGCCTATGACGCCGACCTGGTCGAGATCAACCCCCTCGCAATCGTCAGTGAGACGGACGCGGCCGGAACCATGGTGGAGCGCCTGGTCTGTCTCGATGCCAAGGTGACACTCGACGATTCGGCCCTCCCCCGTCACCCGGAGCTCGAGACATTGCGCGACCCGGATGACGAGGACCCGGCCGACCGCGAGGCCAGGGAGGCGGGTCTCACCTTCATCAAGCTCGACGGCACGATCGGCTGCATGGTCAACGGCGCGGGCCTGGCCATGACCACGATGGACCTGGTCAAACGCGCAGGCGGCGAGCCCGCCAACTTCCTCGACATCGGTGGCGGGGCGCGGGCCGACAAGGTCGCCGCGGCAATGCGGATCATCCTCGCCGATCCCAAGGTGAACGCGATCCTGGTCAACATCTTCGGTGGCATCACCCGCGGTGACGAGGTGGCCCGCGGCCTGATCGAGGCCCGTGCGGTCCAGGAGCGCGACGTCCCGATGATCGTCCGGATCGTGGGCACCAACGCGAAGGAAGCGGCCGTCCTGCTCCAGGAGGCCAGGTTCACGACCGCGGCATCGCTCGACGAGGCGGCCGCGATGGCCGTGGCTGCCTCGCGCGGCACGGGATCGTCTACATGAGCATCCTGGTCGGGCCCGACACCCGCCTCGTCGTCCAGGGCATCACGGGACGGGAGGGCGACTTCCACAGCCGGCAGATGCGCGAGTACGGGACCGCGATCGTCGCCGGCGTGACGCCGGGCAAGGGCGGCCAGACGGCCCTCGATGGCGCCGTTCCCGTGTTCGACACCGTCGCGGATGCGGTGCGCGAGACCGGCGCGAACACGTCGTGCATCTTCGTCCCGGCCGGTGGCGCGCCGGATGCGGTGATGGAGGCGGCCGCCGCTGGGATCGCCACGATCTTCTGCATCACCGAGGGAATCCCGGCCCTCGACATGGTCCCGACCGTCGCGATGGTCCAGCGCTTCGGAGCCCGACTGATCGGCCCTAACTGTCCGGGCGCCACCTCGCCGGGCTCGGCCAAGGTCGGGATCATCCCGGCGTCCGTCCATCGCGAGGGTCGCGTCGGCGTCGTCAGTCGCTCGGGGACGCTGACCTACGAAGCGGTCCAGGCGATGACCGATGCCGGCGTGGGCCAGTCGACATGCGTGGGCATCGGCGGCGACCCGATCATCGGGACCAGCTTCCTCGACGTGCTCCAGCTCTTCGCCGCCGACGACGGGACCGACGCGATCGTGCTGATTGGCGAGATCGGGGGAGCGGCAGAGGAAACCGCCGCGGCTTGGGCGGGTGAGCACCTCCGGGACATCCCGAAGGTCGCGTTCATCGCCGGCCGGACCGCGCCGGAGGGCAAGCGGATGGGCCACGCCGGGGCGATCATCTCGGGCGGGGCCGGGACCGCGGCATCCAAGGTCGAGGCGCTCGAGGCCGCCGGCTTCCTGGTGGCCGGCTCACCGCTCGAGCTGCCGTTGCTGCTCCGCGACGCGGGCTATCGAGGGTAGGGGCCGATGACGCACCTGATGGACCTCGTGGCCGGAAAGAGCGAGGAGATCCTGCTGATCATCGGGCTCGACGACCTGGCCGCGCTCGACGATCGACGCCGCTTCCCGGCCCACGTGGCCCTCGGCGGCGGGCTCGACCCGACCTGGCTCGACCTCTTTGCCGAGGCCATCCGGACCGTCACGGGAGGCGAGGCTCCCAGCAGCTTCCTCGATGCCAGGATCGAGCTCGACAGTCCCGAGGACGACAGCCAGCGCACGATCGAGCGCGTGGACCCGGTCTGGATCGGCGCCGTCGCGCGCGTGCAGGACGGCAAGATCGGTGCCGTTGCCGCGGCCTGGATCGACCTGGTCGAGGAGGAGCTCGGCGGATTGCCACGCGACGAGAAGCCATGGATCCGCCAGCTCGCGGGCCAGCTCGTCGAATTCTGCCGGGCGGCCGACCGCGCCCCCGACGTCCTGTTCGCCTGGTCGCTGCGCTGAGCGGCCGCCGGGCGAAACCTAGGCCGGACCGAATCCCAGCATCTCCCAGGCCGGCCCGCCCGGTGCCTCGATCAGCTCGACGAGGACGCCGTGGCAGGCTCGCGGGTGGATGAACGCGACCGGTCCTTCGGCCCCGCGGCGGGGTGCGGTGTCGATCAGCTCGAGCCCCGCGATCTCGAAGCGAAGCAGGGTCTCGGCAAGGTTCGCGACCTCGAAGCAGACGTGATGGAAGCCCTCGCCCTTGTCGGCCAGGAACCGCGCGACGCCGGTCGTCTCGTCGGTTGGCTGCACCAGCTCGATCTTCGACTCGCCGATCGCGAGAAAGGCGATCCGGACGCGGTCCGGCTCGACCTCCATGATCATCTCGAGCTCGAGCCCCAGGACGTCTCGCCACAGCCCAAGGGCATCCTCGATCGAGCCCACGATCAGCGCGACGTGGTGGACCTTGCCGAGGCGACGGACGGCCTCGGGGAGTCTCGATTCGGGCGTCGGGGTCGACATTCGGCGCAGCGTACCCCGTCGGTCGGCGCCGGGACAGGCCTCCTGCGCGGGATCAGACCGTGATTAGCTCGCGATGCTCGCCCCAGG
>JAXDKX010000354.1:0-3812 GCA_034666905.1 Chloroflexota bacterium
CCGAGTGTCGGAGGATGGGCATCGAGGTCCTGCCGCCCGACGTGCACAAGAGCCACCTCGAGTTCACCGTCGAGGGAGATTCGATCCGATTCGGGCTCCTGGCTGTCAAGAACGTTGGCGAAGGCGCCATCGAATCGATCATCGCGGCCCGGGAGGAGGGCGGCGAGTTCCGCTCACTTACCGACTTCTGCACGCGGATCGACCTGCGCCTGGGCAATCGCAAGGTCCTGGAGGCGCTGGCCAAGGTTGGTGCGCTCAATGCGTTCGGCCACCCGGCCCAGATCCTGCTCGGTCTCGAGGACGCCGTCGCTGCCGGGCAGGCGACGCAACGGGACCGCGTCTCTGGCCAGACCTCATTGTTCGATCTCGGCGCTGCCGATTCCACCGGGTTGGAACGACCGCTGCCGACCGCGACCGAGGTTCCGGTCCGTGAGCGCCTCCGCTGGGAGAAGGAGCTGCTCGGGCTGTACCTGTCCGAGCATCCGATGGGCGAGGTCGCGGAGCGAGTCGGCCAGTTCGTCAGCGCCTATTCGAGTGACCTGCGCGACGAATCACTCGATGGGCAGCGGGTGGTGATCGGCGGGATCGTCACGGGCGTGCGGATGGTGGTCACGAAGGCAAAGGCCTCCATGGCCATCGTCACGATGGAAGACCTCCAGGGGACGGTCGAGGTGGTCGTCTTCCCGCGACTCTTCGAGCAGACCGGGCCGACCTGGCGCGAAGGCGAGATCCTGCTCGTGGCCGGCCGTGTCGACCACAAGGGCGAGGAGGTCTCGCTGCTGGCCGACCTCGTGGTCGAGTGGGAACAGGCATCGGCGGCGGGCTCCGAGTCGTTCGCCCGCCAGGTCGCCGCGAGCGATCGATCCGGCAGTCGACGGCGCCCCGGCGCCGATGGCAATGGGGCCGGCTACACCAATGGTGCGCGTCCCGGCCCTAGCCACGAGACCGTACGCCCGCTGGTCCCGGTCGGCCCGGGTCAGCCGGCGGTCGTTGGGGCGCTCGCGCAGGCTGCCGCGATCCCGTTCGTCTCGCCGCGGCGCGCATCGAGCGAGCCGGTCGCGGACCTCCCGGCGATCGCGCCGGCCGAGCCGATCGGCGCCCACGTCGACCTGCCCGGCGGCGTCGCGGTGGCCGAGGAGCATGACGACGGGCCGTCGGTGCCGGACGAGGCTCGCTCGCAGATCGTCGCCGGCGCCACGGCTGATGTTCCGGTCGACGCGGGGCCGGACACGGTGTTGCACGTGCGATTCGCCGGCACGGCACCCGCCGAGCGGGTCGTGGGCGCGATGGAAACCTTCAAGGCCGTCATGCGCGATCGTCCGGGCGAGACGCGGGTGATCATCCACCTGCCCGCGCCGGGCGGGGGAGCCGCCCTGCCGATGGAGCTGCGACGCGGAGTTGCCTACGACGCGGAGCTGCTGGCCGAGGTCCACCGCCGGTTCGGCGACGGCCTCGTCGATCTTCGCCTGACCTGATCTGGCGGCTCGGCCGCCATCAGGCGCGCCGGGGTCGGTCCCTGGCCGGTCAGGACGCGCCGGTCACCCGTCGGATCTGCTGGACGGCCGACAGCTGCTCATGGTACTCAGCGCGAATGGCGTTCAGCGTGGCGTCATCGATGTCCAGTTCCCTCGCGATCTGGTTGACGACTGCCGTCTCCTCGGCCGAAATCGTGCCGTTGGCCGCGCCGATGGCGAAGCAGGCCCGCAGGACGTCGAGGCGCTGCTCTGGGCTGGCGAGTGCCTTGAACTCGCGGGTGACGACGTAGTCCTCGGTCTCGCCGACAGTCCGGGCCTGGAGCTTGGCCATCTGGGTCACCAGGACGGCGGTCGCCTCGTCCAGTCCATCGTGCGCCTGCAGTTCGCGCTCGATCGCTGCCGTCTCCCCGTCGCTGATCTCGAAGTCAGCGTTCGCCGCTCGTGCCAGCGTGTACGCGGCCGATGCGATCAGCCGGGCACGCTCGGGCGGCATCGCATCGAGCTTCGCGACGATCCGGCGCACGGTCGCCGTGTCGCCGGCCGGATCGGCCGGGCCCGAGCGATGCGCGGCGGGTTCGGTGACCGCCGCGGTGGGCGGGCTGAAGAAGCGGCGAAACATGGCGGGAGTCTAGCGCCCGGTCGCGAAACAGGCTGCCCGACGCGAATCGATCCGGGCGGCCCGTCCCGGCGTCACCGGCGGAGCATGTCCGATATATCGGGCTCAGGACCGCGCCACAGGTCCAGCTCCTCGGTGGCAAACCGGCCGTAGTAGTTGATGAAATGGCCGCGATGGCGACGGACGATGTCGTGTGCCGCCGCCCGGGGCGCGTCTCCCTCGACGCGGACCATGACGACCGCGCGGCCATCCCGAAGAGCGAATTCGTAGGTGGCGAAGTCCACCAGCTGGTCCATCAACGTGAAGTCGACCCAACGTCGGAATCGGGCAACCCCGCCGCCGACCTCCCCGGTCCCGTCGACCCGAGCGGCTCCCTCCGGTCCGCGCAGGATCTCGAGGTCCTTCGTCGGAAGGCCGCTCGCCTTCAGCTCGGCCAGCGCGGCAGCTGCATCAGTCGGATCGTCGAAGACCGCCATCAACCGGTTGGTCGGGTAGCCGATCGCGCGGCTGGTCGGGCTGGGCATATCGCGTCCAATCGTGTCGGTCCGAGGTGGTGCCGGAGGCGGGGATCGAACCCGCACCCTCTTGCAAGGAACGGTGTTTGAGACCGTCGCGTCTGCCTGTTCCGCCACTCCGGCCGAGGGCGCCGCCCGCATCGTAGCGCCTCGGCGGAACTCGACCGGACCGCATGGCGTCTCGCCACGGATCCGATGCTAGACTCGCCCAGCCTCAGAATCGCCGTCCGGAGGGACCCCCCGACCGTGGAGGACCTTCGCTCGACGACGGTCATCGATGACCCCGTCCAGCGCCGCGACCTCATCCTCATCGAGCGTGCCCGCCAGGGCGATCTCGACGCCTTCAACGATCTCGTCAGCCTCTACCAGGATCAGCTGTTCGCGCTGGTCGTCCGGATGGTGCCCGACCGCGACCAGGCGTCCGACGCGGTCCAGGAAGCATTCTTCTCGGCCTTCCGGCACATGGGCGCCTTTCGCGGCGGCAGCGTCAAGTCGTGGCTCAACCGGATCTGCGTCAACGCCGCGATGGACACGCAGCGGGCGCGCAAGCGTCGGCCAGTCCAGCCGTACCCCGAGCTCGAGGTCGAGAGCTGGCAGCCTCCGGCGGGTGCCGAGGTAGACCCGGAGCGGATCGCCGTCCAGGCCGAGCGGTCCCGGGCGCTCTCGGGAGCCCTGGCGGAGATCACCCTGGACCAGCGCGCGGCGATCGTCCTCTACGACGTCGAGGGCTACGACTACGCCGAGATCGCCGAGATGACGGGCGTCTCGCTCGGGACCGTCAAATCGAGGATCCACCGGGGACGGCTCGCCCTCCGGGGCTTGCTGGAAGACCGGATGGAGCTGTTTCGTGGCTGATGCGCCGCAGACGAGCGGTGCCCACGCGACCCATGACGAGCTGCGCATCGCCTCATTGCTGGACCCCGACCTGTCCGAGGACGAGCGCGAGGTCGCCGAGTCGTTCGTCGCCACCTGCCCGGATTGCGCGCGCCTGCACCGCGATCTCCTGGCCATCTCGAGCGCTTCGGCAGGGCTGTCACATCCGGCCCGAACGCGCGACTACAGGCTGACCGCAGCCGACGCGGCTCGCCTTGCCGCCGAGGTCGCCCGGGAACCTCGTCCATCCACCGCTCGTCTGACCGGCGACATGCAGCTCCCGATGACGGACCACGCGACGCACGACCCAGTGCTCATCGCCGGCCTGCTCGA